>JAUZPT010000195.1 GCA_030705745.1 Bacillota bacterium
AGGTCGAAGGAATTTTACGTTGATTTGCTAGGACTGAAGCCTGTTCAGGAAATCTACCGGGAAGAACGGGATTCGTATAAGCTGGATCTTGAGGTAAATGGACTGTATCAAATTGAGTTGTTTTCTTTCGCTAATCCGCCAGAGCGCCCAAGCTTTCCAGAGGCGGCTGGATTACGGCATTTAGCATTTGAAGTGAAGGAAATAGAAGAAGCCGTTCAGTATTTAATGTCGAATCAGGTGAAGGTTGAACCGATTCGAGTTGACGAGTGGACGGGGAAGAAATACACTTTTTTTCCTGATCCTGATGGGTTGCCGATTGAGCTTTATGAAGGATAAATGTAAAAAAAACTGTCTATTAATGTGAGAATAAATAGGTCATAAGTACTATATGTAATTTACCACTTTTGGTATAAAATTCTAGTATAAATACATAGTTCGTACGAAAGGGCAAATCCATTGAAAGATGGTGTCGCAAAACTATAGGGGCTAAGGTTCTAGGACTATGCTTGCCAGTTGCCGAACATGATCACCTTCCTGCGAATTATGATCACTTTTAGGAGGGTAAATATGTTTATTTTTATCTCTGGATTATTTGTCGGATCATTTGCCATGCTTTTTACAATGAGTTTAATGATGGCGGCCAAAAGAGCCGATGAACAAAGCGAACAATTTTTCAATAAAAGTGCTTTTTAAACAATCCTGAAAAGGGTTGTTTTTTTGTGGAAATTGAAAGGGTTTTCTCGTCCTTCCAATTAAACAAAAAAGCACCCACAATGAGTGGACGCTAAATGACCGAAATTATATATTTATACTTTGGTTTTCTTTGAAAACACCAACTAAAAAGTAGAAACAGCATTCCATAGACCAAATTATATATGCAAACGCCCAGGATAGAAGTAACAACTTAAAATTCTTAGGGTATACAATGGTATCCCAAATGGTTACCCCAATTACGACCATACACATAAATGCCGCATTTCTAATAATCCAAGTCATTTCACCACTCCTTGATTACAAATCGGCTCTAGGGATACAGGATTCCCTTTTTCATGTATTCATAAACAATGTCTGAGTAAGCTTATATGGTAATGTTCAATGAGAATGAATAATTTCCTTTGAATACTTTTCTAAAAATATCGACTATTAATTTAAGTTTTGACATTTTCTTAAACATAAAGTGTTAAAACTACGGCAAATGCAGTCGCTTCGCTATTAGTTGTTGTTCTTTACGTTAGTTTTAAACATATTTGTACATAAAAATGTTATAGTAACATGTGGTTAGACACTAATTTTTTTGAAAAATAATTATGTTTAAGAAAATTCTCTTTTTCGTAGGGTTTTTTTTGAACGATTAAGTGGAATGTTTCATATAGATTGAAGATTTTTTAGTGGAGGGTATTGGTTGATCACACTTCTTAAACCATTAATGGTTAACATCACGATTTTATTTTCATTTACCTTTAATGCGAATTTGTTTTTTCCTTTTCAGGCGAAAGTATCTCTTTCTTTTAAACAAAAATTCAATTATGGGATGATTGGAGCGTTAGGAGCTCTTTTCTGTATGTTCTATCCGATTGAAACGTTGGGAGACACTCATTTTGATTTCCGCACAATGGCCATACTTATCCTCACGTTGTATGGAGGATGGTTGCCTGGATTTATTGTGCTGGTAGCGGTCTTAGTCGCTCGGTTTATCCTAGGAGGACATTTTCTTTATGTAGGAATAACAGTATCACTCTTCGCTTTTGTAATTCCACTTCTTTTCAGAAGGATATTTTTAAAATCACCGTATAAAATCGTGACTGGATCCTTTATTGTAATATGCTATTTTGTTTTTTACATTGCAATTTTGTTCGATGCTATCCGCTTTCTGCATTTATCTTTTTATTGCACATATTTTTTTGTTTTTTATGTAACCTTCATTGCTTTGATTTACGTCGTTGAAAGCTTGATTCGAATTAATAAGCAAATGGAAGAGATGGTTTATCTCGATAAAATTCATATGATCGGACAAATGGCCGCATCGATTGCGCATGAAATCAGAAATCCACTCACAACGGTTCGAGGTTTCATTCAATTTCTTAGCCAAGATTCGAAGGATGAGCAATTCACAAAATTTTCGCCCATGATATTGGAAGAACTCGATCGAACGAACCATATCATTACCGATTATTTAAATGTGGCGAAACAAGAACCATTCAATTTATCAAGCCTTTCGATTAGTCAACTGATCGATGATTGTGTTCAACTGATGAGACCGCTCGCATCATATTCGAATGTTGAGATCGAATTTGAAAACAGGACTGCCTTTTACGTTCGCGGGGATGAACATCATTTAAAACAGGCAATTATGAATGTAATTAAAAATGGTATTGAGTCTATCACCGATCGAGGGATAGTCAAAATAGATATCCAGCCAAACACCTCGAATAATTCGGTGGTCGTTACAGTCCAAGACAATGGCCGCGGCATGACCGAAGAACAGTTAAAGTATATTGGTCTCCCCTTTTTCACAACGAAAACACAGGGGACCGGACTTGGCAGCATGGTAACGAATAAAATAGTCAGAGAAATGAACGGATCGATTGATTATGTAAGCGAAATTAACAAGGGAACGACCGTCAAAATTGTTTTGCGCGGAGCAACATCTTGACCTCACATGGTGACAGGCACCATCCAGAAATTTGAAAATAAGAAATAACATTTAGGTAATCTCTCATTCTCAAATTATTTATGAGATGCTTAAAGTGGTGTATAATTTATATGTTAAGTGACAGGCACCTTCCAGTTAACTGGAAGGTTCCTGTCACCAAAAAAAGAGAGGAGAAGACTATGTCAAGAAAAAGAAGAGAATGGGTTCCGTATGCTTACCACCATATTTATTCAAGAGGGAACAATCGACAAAATATCTTTTGTGATGAAACGGATATGCTAGAGGTTTTTCGCCTTTTGACAATGATCCACAATGATAATCCTATCTCTATCTCCGCATTTTGCATTATGACGAACCACTATCATTTCCTGTTAAAGTCAGAAGAAGTATCCATTTCAAAGGTCATGGCTGTATTTAATAAGCGGTATACAGACTACTATAATCGTAAATACCAGCATGTCGGTCATGTATTCCAGCAGCGTTTTAATAGTTCCCCTATCCCATTTCCCCTAGAACTTCTCCGTGTAAGCAAATATATCCACCGTAACCCTATCAGCACAGAGCCTCCCATGGTACCTCAAATGGAAGATTACCAATATAGCAGCTATATGTATTATAAAAAGTCTATGACTCCTCCTTATCCATTCATAAACCTTCTCGATCTTACCTCCAGTATGTCCTTAATAGCAGATGGAACTTCCTTGAATTATTGCGGTTATGTAGAGAAGTGATAGAGAAGTAGAGAGGTGACAGGCACCATCCAGTTTTCTGGATGGTGCCTGTCACCGCTAGGGTCACCGCTGGGTTCCGCGTGGGTTATTTAGAACTTTAATTTATTAATATTTTCGAACATTTAGTCTATATCATAGAGTGACTTCATATTTTTCATTTAGGCTTATTTATTAACCATGTGAAAAGGAGTTGCTTGCTCATGAAGAATGGAATTAAAGAAAGTGTAGTGGCTAGTTTGCTAGTCTCTAGTGCATTCTTCCCGTTTATAAATTCAACTGTGTCTGCAGACGCTAAACCTAGCTCCCCGCATTCGGTACTTCCAATGAATGTGGGAAAGATCAATTTTCAAAGTCTTAGAGGGAAGCCTTTAGTCGATGAGGATCAAGATTTGACTTATAAAGCTAAAAAGATCTATAACGGTCCATCTAAGGATAAAACTTCAAAATGGGAGCAGTTAGGGAATGGTCCGATAATGGAGACAGGACAGAATCAATCCCGATCGGATTCAGGAAGAGTTACCAGCATAGCGATTGCAGAGTCTAAAAAAGGTAAAACCCTGTACTTAGGTTCAGCTGGTGGTGTATGGAGTTCTTCTAATGAGGGGAGTTCTTGGACTCCGCTAACTGACGATCAAGTTTCCTTGTCAACAGGAAGTGTAACTGTTGATCCCAATAACAAAGATATACTTTATGTCGGAACAGGGGAACAAAACTTTAGCAATGATTCCCGTTATGGAGAGGGAGTACTGAAATCTACGGATAGCGGGAAAACTTGGATCGTTCTTGGAGCTGACATATTTGCTGGACAGCATATTGGAAAAGTAGCTGTTGACCCACATAATTCATCTGCACTCTGGGTTGCAGCAGATAAGGGCCTATTTTATTCCAATGATGGGGGAAGTACTTGGGTACGTTCCCTTGGATGGACGGTCACAAGAGGAGGAGCTCCAAAACGCTGTAATGATGTGTATGTGGATGTAAATAATCCTGGGACAGTTTATGCTAGTTTTACTCGTTATGGATTATGGAAAAGTACTGATAATGGAGAAACTTGGAATCTTTTGGGAAATCAACAAGATGGAACGGGGCTTCCCGTTTGGCGTTATTTTTTTAATATGAAAATGTATCGCGCTTCTATGGCAGTTGTTGAAGGAACGAATTCTTCGGAGGATACCATTTACACAAATTTTTCTGATGACACTGGAGAATCGATGGGGTTTTTCGTGAGTAAGGATGGAGGAGGAACTTGGACAGAACTAAATAATGTTCCTCCCTATTTAGACAGCCAGTTTAGCTACACTGGTACATTCGATCCAACCAACGCTTTCGGCCAAGGATTTTATGACAATGTGATAGCCGTGGATCCTACTAATAAAAATCATA
Source organism: Bacillota bacterium (assembly GCA_030705745.1). Taxonomy (GTDB): domain Bacteria; phylum Bacillota; class Bacilli; order Bacillales; family Cytobacillaceae; genus Neobacillus_A. The sequence goes on from JAUZPT010000195.1 coordinate 4,768, forward strand.
TCTTGGCGGGTGGAATCACCCTGGTTGAATCAAAAGATGGTGGTAATACATGGAGAGTTCTTGATTTCTTTGATCAACAGGCACCACAAGTTGCAAATCTTCATCCAGACCAACATGCAATTATCTTTGATTCCAAAGGGAATGCATATATAGGTAACGATGGAGGAATTTTTGTTGAAACGAAAGATGGCAATTGGGAAAACTTAAATACTAATTTGCAAACAGCTACATTTAACCCTGGAATAAGTGTGATGGACAACGGTGAAGCTGTTTTTGCAGGAGCGCAAGATAATGGAACCAGCCTTCTAAAAGGCGAATCGAAATGGAACCAAAAATTGGATGGGGATGGAGGATATACGTATTTAGATCCGAAAAATGGACGGACAATGTTTGCAGAGACTGAAGGTGGCAGAATACAGCGTTCAATCGACGGGGGGAAAACTTGGAATCAAGCAATGCCGAATTATCTTAATCCATATTCTGTTCCGTTCTTAACTCCATTCGTTGTACAACCAGATTCTAAAAATCCTTCTTACCATGATGTACGTGTTGGTGGGGATCGAGTGTATAGAAGTACAGATGACGGGATGAGTTATACCGATATCAGCCCGCAATTTTTATATAATGATTATATATTTGATACGATTACAGCAATTAGTCAATCCCCTACAAATCCAGATGTAATTTACGTTGGAACTCTTTATGGCCAGGTATATGCGACATTTGATGGCGGTGGGAAGTATAAAGATCACTGGAAGCTTATAACTCCATTTAATGGGGATTATACTTACGGCGCGGACCCATTAGCAAACGTCTCATCTATCGCAATTAATCCTAAAAACGATAAGGAAGTTACGGTTGTATATGGTAGCCCGGGATATTGGGAACCTAACCATTATGGGAATAACAATCACGTATTTTATAACCAAGATACTACATCAAATTTAGTCGACTGGTTAAATATTTCTGACAACCTACCGATTTCATATGTTGATTCTGCTACGTACATCGGGAATGCAGTAGTAGTAGGAACAGAACAAGGTGTGTATATGGCTCCATCTGGAACATCCAACTGGGCAAAATTAGGGGCTGGACTTCCAAATGTCACTGTGACAAGTCTTGTTTATACAGGCAAAGAGTAGCTTATTGCTGGAACAT
>JAUZPT010000196.1 GCA_030705745.1 Bacillota bacterium
ATTAAGCCTGTCGCACTTCGAATGATCTATGAAGTGAGCCAGCATACAAATCTGCCGATCATCGGCATGGGCGGAATCCAGACAGCCGAAGATGTGCTCGAATTCTTTTACGCTGGAGCGAGCGCGATCGCAGTCGGAACTGCAAATTTTGTTGACCCATTGGTATGTCCGTCCATCATTGAAGCATTGTCCCACTTGCTTGAAAAATTGGGATTTGACCATATAAGCCAGTGTACGGGAAGGAGCTGGAAGCAGAATGGAAAACTCGTTAATTATCGCGCTTGATTTTGCCGATAGCCAAAGTGTTTTTGAATTTTTAAAGCCTTTCGGCAACCAAAAGCTTTTTCTAAAAGTCGGAATGGAGCTTTACTACAAAGAAGGTCCGGCCATACTTCATCGCTTAAAAGAAGATGGACATGGAATTTTTCTCGATTTAAAGCTGCATGATATTCCGAATACGGTGAAAAGTGCCATGAAAATACTTGCTGGATATGAGTGCGATCTCGTTAACGTTCACGCAGCAGGAGGAACAGACATGATGATCGCGGCACTCGAGGGCTTGGAAGCGGGCACAAGACCAGGATTCAAACGTCCAGATTGCATTGCGGTCACGCAATTAACAAGTACGTCTGAAGCGCAAATGCAAACTGAACAGCACATTCCGGGATCACTTCTTAAATCAGTTCTAAACTATGCCTCACTCGCTAAAAGCGCTGGCCTTGATGGAGTCGTCTGTTCGGCATGGGAAGCGGGAGCGATACGTGATAAATTAGGTTCTGCCTTTAACACCGTTACCCCTGGAATTCGGATGGATACGGATCATATTCAAGATCAAAAGCGCGTCGCCACACCAGAATTTGCAAGGAGTGCCGGTGTATCTGCAATCGTCGTGGGACGGTCAATTACACGATCAACAGACCCACTAAATAGCTATTTAAACTGGATGGAAGCATGGAAAGGAGCGAGTGTATGAAACACTTCATCGCCGAAAAACTGTTGGAAATCAATGCCGTCGCATTAAAGCCTGGTGAACCATTTACATGGACTTCGGGAATGCGTTCGCCGATTTATTGCGATAACCGCTTAACATTATCATATCCAGCTGTCAGGAGAGAAATTGCTGCAGGCTTGAAAAAACTGATAGTGGAGCATTTTCCGGAAGCGGAAGTCATCGCTGGAACAGCTACCGCGGGAATCCCACATGCTGCTTGGGTCAGTGAGCTGATGGATTTGCCGATGTGCTATGTGAGGTCAAAAGCAAAAGAGCACGGAAAGGGCAACCAGATTGAAGGGAAAGCAGAAAAAGGTCAAAAAATAGTCGTCGTGGAGGACTTGATATCAACCGGAGGCAGTGTGATCACAGCGGTTGAGGCATTAAGGGAAGCAGGCTGTGAAGTGCTTGGCGCTGTTTCAATATTTACATATGGGCTGGAAAAAGGAGAAAAGCTGTTGAAGCAAGCGGGAATAACCTCCGTTTCACTTACTGATTTTTCGGCTCTAATAGAAAGAGCTACCGAAATCGGCTACATCAGTAACCAAGACCAGCAAAGCCTTGCAGAATGGCGAAACGACCCAGCACAATGGAGCAGTAAAATTAAGTGATTAAAGCCTATTAATTGACGATGTTGTTTTTTGGCTCATTCGTGTGAAACATTCGTTTCACACGCTTTTCAGCTGGGCTGAAAAGTAGCACCATATTGAAAAAGCGACGAAACAAGCTAGCTTGTTCTGTCGCTTTTTCAATATGATGCTAAAATGAGCCAAAAAACGCGTTATCAACATGCATATTAACAAATCTATTTTTTCAAAGACAGTACCATTTCTTCATCCGGTGTTACATAGACGGTTTGCTGGTTATCGTAGATGACGAATCCGGGCTTGGCGCCGCCTGGCTTTTTGACATGGCGCACTTTCGTGAAGTCAACCGGAACCGAGCTGGAATTCCGTGCCTTGCTGAAATAGGCGGCGAGCATGGCCGCTTCCTTAATTGTTTTCTCCTGTGGTTCCTTGCTCCGGATGACAACGTGGGAGCCGGGAATGTCCTTTGTATGCAGCCAGATTTCATCGCGTGCTGCGAGTTTGTTCGTCAAATAGTCATTTTGCTTGTTGTTTTTTCCCACAATGATTTCCGTTCCATCTGATGATACGAAATAATCGAGGATCGGTTTAACATTTGCGCCTTTTTTAGCGGTTCTTTTTTGCCGCTTCCGAATATAGCCACCTTCGATGAGCTCCTCGCGAATTTCCTCAATATCCTTCGGTGACGCTGCTTCTACCTGCTGAAGCAGGTTGTCAAAATAAGTTACTTCCGTTCGCGCCTTCTCGATTTGCTCAAGTACAATCGAAACCGCGTTTTTTGCTTTCTGATATTTGGAAAATAATTTTTGCGCGTTGCTCACCGGTGTTTTCAACGGGTCCAGCGGAATGGTAATTGTACCGCCGTCTTCGTCATAATAGTCAATCACTTCAATCTCCTTCATCCCTTTTTTGGCAGCATGAAGATTCGCGGTCAATAGCTCACCGTAGCGCTGGTACTCATCGGCCTTCTCTGCTTCCTTTAAGGTATTTTGGAGCTTTTCTATTTTCTTTTCATTTTTCTCTTTTTCATTGATGATGAATCGCCCAACATCGGAAGATTGCTGTTTGACACGGTCGCGTTCCGCTTTTCCGAAGTAAAAACGGTCAAGCATCTCGCTAAGTGATGAAAATATTTTTGCTTCACCTTTCATATGCTCCAGTGGAAATAAATAGTAAACTTCCTTGTTTTCCGTGGAAGTAATGGCAGGTGTAAATTCATGCAACTGTATTTTCTTAATCATGTTAGTAAACGTCTTAGGAACCGTTGTCCGATTGGCAAGGCCGCTTTTAAAAATAACTTCCTTTGAAAAAAGCGGGGATACACCTGCAAAATGCTCAACGAGTTGCTTGTCCAGCTTTCCGCTATTAAAATCAAGCGTTCTAAGAACATCGTCTTCAACGGCTTTGAACGGATTCAGTTTGTTTTGTGAAGGCGGAAGCACATACGGTTGCCCGGGAAGAATCGCCCGATGTGTGTTTACGGCATACGATACATGCTTGATGCTGTCAAGTATGATATTCCTGTTTTTATCGACAAGAATGATATTGCTGTGGCGCCCCATGATTTCGATAATCAGCTGTTTATTGCTGACATCGCCAAGTTCATTACGCCCTTTTACTTCAAAAATTATCATCCGGTCAGCATCTGCCTGATACACATTCTCAAGAATATACCCTTCCAGATGCTTGCGAAGAAGCATGCAAAACATAGGGGGTTCACTCGGGTTATCATGTGAATCTTTCGTCAGCTGCACACGGGCATAGCTTGGATGGGCAGAAAATAGCAGCTTCTGATTGATTCCGTTCGCTCGAATTGTGAGAATGACTTCATTTTTATAAGGCTGATAAATTTTATTGATTCTTCCACCCAATAACGAGCGGGATAGTTCATCAACCATCGCTTTCGTAAATAAACCATCAAATGACATGGCAAACATCCTTTTCTTTGAAACAATTTTTTCTCTCTTTAATTATATCCTTTAAAATTCATGACTGTCTTGTTTTACATATAGTGTTGGCTAAAAAAAGGCTGTTAAACGAAGTTTCGCATGATCATAGCATTTTTTGGGACGAGGCTGAATAAGCTTACCTTAGAGTAACAGCACTTTTTGAAAGCAGGGGGGAAGTGAGTTGTCTGGATGAAATTTCATAAAATGGAAATACCGGAAGTGGAAAAGGTACTCGAAACTGATTTTTCATCTGGATTATCAATGGAGGAAGCAAAGAAGCGAATTCAGCAGTATGGATATAATGAATTGGAAGAAGGGGAAAAACAGTCAGCTTTGCTTTTGTTTTTTAGCCAATTCAAAGATTTCATGGTTCTGGTCCTTCTCGCTGCGACATTGATTTCCGGATTATTGGGCGAGTATATTGATGCGATTGCGATTATTGCGATTGTGATGATCAATGGCTTTCTTGGTTTTTTTCAGGAAAGAAAAGCGGAGAAATCATTACAGGCACTGAAAGAATTATCTGCACCACAAGTCCATGTGTTAAGAGAAGGGACATGGGTTAAAATTCCATCCAAGGAAGTCGTCATAGGTGACGTGTTGAAATTCTCCAGCGGTGACCGCATTGGCGCGGATGTTCGCTTGATAGATTCAAAGAGTCTTGAGATTGAGGAATCTGCTTTAACGGGGGAGTCGCTCCCTGTTGGCAAAAATATTAGCAAGCTGCATGTCGACAATCCTGGTTTAGGAGATATGGAAAACTTTGCGTTCATGGGAACGATGGTAACGAGAGGAAGCGGAATTGGCGTTGTGGCTGCTACAGGAATGAAAACGGCCATGGGTCAAATTGCCAACCTATTGCAAAATGCGGAAACTGCGACAACGCCATTGCAGCTTCGGTTGGAACAACTCGGCAAAATATTAATTACTGTTGCACTTCTTTTGACCGTCCTTGTGGTAACCGTAGGTGTACTGCAGGGACAGGATATGTACACGATGTTTTTGGCGGGAGTCTCTCTTGCGGTTGCCGCCATTCCTGAAGGTCTCCCAGCTATCGTGACGGTGGCTTTATCGCTTGGTGTTCAAAAGATGATTCGGCAAAATGCAATCGTCCGCAAGCTTCCGGCCGTAGAAACACTCGGTTGTGCTTCAGTTATTTGTTCGGACAAAACGGGAACAATGACGCAAAATAAAATGACTGTCACCCATTTATGGAGCGGAGGTCAAACGTGGCAGGTGGATGGTGTTGGATACCAGCCACAAGGCCAGTTTTTTAGAAATGGGTCGCCATGCAATCCGCAAAATGAGAAAGCGCTTCAGCAGATGCTGATGTTCGGTATGCTTTGCAATCACTCGGACGTAGCTGAAAAGAATAATGAATACATTTTAGATGGAGATCCGACCGAAGGGGCGCTTCTTGTTAGTGCGATGAAAGCAGGATTCAATCGACCGAAGCTTTTGAGTGAATTTACGATACTCAATGAATTTCCCTTTGACTCCTCACGAAAAATGATGAGTGTGCTCGTGAAGGACAGAGAAGGGCGCCACTTTATTGTGACCAAGGGTGCACCGGATGTCTTGATTGGCGTCAGCAAATCCATTTTATGGGACGGAAAAACACAATACTTAAGCACTACGGTCAAAACAACGGTTCAAGATGCAATCAATAGTTTGGCATCTAATGCTTTAAGGACGATTGCGATTGCGTTTAAACCCGTGTCTGCTCAAACCTTGATTTTAAGCGAGCAGGAAGCTGAAAAGGATTTAACCTTTATCGGTGTCCAAGGGATGATCGATCCGCCTCGCCCTGAAGTGAAAAAGGCGATTAAAGAGTGCCGTGAAGCTGGCATCAAGACGGTAATGATCACCGGTGACCATGTGATTACAGCAAAGGCGATTGCCAAACAGCTCGGTATTTTGAACAGTAAAAGCAAGGTTTTGGATGGCAAAGCGTTGGCAGGGATGTCCGTTGACGAATTAGAAGTAGTGGTGGAGGAAGTATCCGTCTTCGCACGCGTTTCACCCGAGCATAAGCTGAAAATTGTAAAAGCACTGCAAAATAGAGGCCATATTGTAGCCATGACTGGCGATGGAGTCAATGATGCACCGGCAATAAAAGCGGCCGATATCGGGGTGGCGATGGGAATTGCGGGCACGGATGTTGCGAAGGAAGCATCTGCTCTCGTTCTGCTGGATGATAATTTTGCGACGATTAAGGCTGCCATCAAAGAAGGCCGCAACATTTATGAAAATATTCGTAAATTTATTCGTTATTTGCTTGCTTCGAATGTTGGCGAAATTCTCGTCATGCTGTTTGCGATGATTCTCGCCCTTCCATTGCCACTTTTGCCTATTCAAATTTTGTGGGTTAATTTGGTGACGGATGGCCTTCC
>JAUZPT010000197.1 GCA_030705745.1 Bacillota bacterium
AACCTGCTCCTGTCAATGTGACTCTCAGACCAGTCGTTGTCGAAATATCCTCAAACGCGCCCTCTGACGAGGATCTCGAGGATATGATTTCCGAGCGTCGAGCCATTCGCCAACCAAAAACCGGCGGATTCTGTCCCAATTGCGGAAAACCGACAAAAATGCTTGGCAGGGTAGATATGTGCATGTATTGCAACGAACCTTTAACCCTTGATCCGAAGCTTCAAGGTAAAGAGTTCAATGAAGACTATAATAAAAAGAAAACGGAAACGGAAACGGAAACGGAAATGTAAATCTCTCCTTGAAGGAGTGCATATGTATTTTTCTTCAAAAAATAAAAAGCCGATCACTAGGATCGGCTTTTTTCCGTATTAATGAGCTTCTTTCATGGCACAATCAGGGCATGAGCCGTAAATTTCCATTCGATGGTGACTTACCTTAAAGCCTGTGACATGCGAGGCAAGATGCTCCACTTCATCTAAACCCGGATAGCTAAAATCCACTATTTTACCACAGCTTTCGCAAATGACATGATAATGATCGGTTGTAATAAAATCAAAACGACTGGAAGCATCTCCGTAAGTCAATTCCTTTACAAGGCCAACTTCACGAAATACTCGCAAATTATTGTAAACCGTAGCCACACTCATATTGGGGAATTTCCCCTCAAGAGCCTTGTAAATATCGTCAGCGGTTGGATGTGACATCGAATTTATTAAATACTCAAGTATTGCATGACGTTGTGGAGTAATTCTTACTCCCGTGCCCTTCAATGAATCCAACGCCTCTTTTAAGTGGGGTTGCGACATATCCATGCACCTCTTTTCTAAAAAATATTCTTAAATTATAATAGTTATAAATAGTTTACTAAGCCTTTACTCTTTTTGTCAACATTGTAATCTCTTTTAAGATGAATTTTAACGGCAATATCTTATTTTCTCAGCGTTGGTGAAGTATATTTTCCTTTACCCCAAGCTTATCATTCACATATCGGGCGGTTACGAATAATAAATCAGATAACCTATTTAAGAAAGACAATACCAATGGATTCACTTCATCTCCTAAATGAACCGCACACCGTTCCGCTCTTCTGGCAGTTGTTCTTGCAACATGAAAGGCTGCTCCAGCCGGGTGGCCACCGGGTAAAATGAAATTCGTTAACGCTGGCAGCTCCGAATCCCATTCATCAATCTGCTTTTCCATTTCCTCTATATCTGACTCAGAAAGGGACCATTTAACTTCTTTTCCTGTTGGAGTAGCTAATTCCGCACCAGCATGGAACAAATTGGTTTGTACTTTATGGAAGACTTTTTCAATCACTTCTTTTTCAGGGAAAATTTCGTTGTTTAAATGGCTTATTGCAAGTCCTATTAAACTGTTCGTCTCATCGCATGTACCGTACGCCTCTACTCGCGCATCATCCTTCGCCACCCTTTGGCCGTAAATGAGCGATGTTGTCCCTTTATCCCCTGTTTTCGTGTAAATTTTCATCCTTCGCATCCCCTTTGGCATTCGATCGCAATGTTAATTTTCTCTTCTTTGTAAAAAAATGAAGACACGCCCGCATGGCGAAGCGCTCGAATGGAATTTTTCTTTCATCTTACCATCCGTTTGCTTTTTTTTACAATTTACACCTTCGCTATGGTTTTCATTTTATTGTAAAAAAAATAAAAAATTCCATCCTTCTGCAGAACGTGAAAAGGGACGCTGATAATACCAGCGCCCCCCTTGAATACTTGTCCAAACGAAAATCTGCTCGTTAGGACGGTTGAACTTTCATTAAATACAAAGGATTTCTTCTATTCTATGCTAAATGCTCGTTTGATTTTTTTACAACGGCAGCCTGCTTCGTTACTACACTTACCCCAAGTGTAACGACGAGATTAACGACTAGAGCGATTACGCCCACATTCATATCCTTGACCACCTGTGGCAATTGCGGAAATAGGACGGCGATCGTCGATGACGTGACTGTTACATATGCGACCGTCAACACACCGATCAAAATCCCTGCGAATGCACCTTGTTTTGTGACCATATTATTTTTTCCAAGGCTGAATACCAAGGCTGGAAATAGCTGTGTCACAAGGCTGTAACCCATTAATAGCAGAGTAACAATCGTGGTGCCGCCTTGTAAAGTGAAGTAAACCGCAACAAGGGCAACAACAGGCACGAGACATTTAGCGAGCGTCGATATTTGCTTATCGGACGTTGCCGGTGCAAATACTTTATAAATATTTTTGGAAAGCAATGTGGCTGCTGCCATTAAAATCATTGAACCTGGAACGATTGCTGTCAGCAATCCGGCTGCACCGATCAAGCCAACGACCCACGGATCAAATGTCTGGATCGACAAACGCAGCAGGGCGAGGTCGCCGGCTGGGCCCTGCAGTCCTTTTACCTGTAAAATAGCTGCGAAGCCGACGAAGAATACGAATAAAAGGACAAGCTGATAAAGCGGCATCACAATCGTATTTTTGCGAAAAACTTTGGCATTTTGCGCTGAGTAAATTGAACCAAAGGTATGTGGCCACATATAAAAGCCAAGTGCCGTCAGCAATACTGTTGTGACAAACCACGATGTGCTAAGTCCACTTGCCGGAAGTGCAAGAAATCCTGGCTTCGCATGGTCAATCGCTTCGAACATCGGTTGCAGGCCGCCATAGAAATGCAGGGGAAGATAGATTCCGAGAAAGAGAACGATTCCGAGAATCATAATATCCTTCATGACCGCTGTCCATGCAGAGCCATGAATACCGGAAATCATGACATAAACGGTTACCGAAATTGCGCCGATCCAAACCGCGAGCGTTGGCGAAATCGTTCCATAAGAAGCCTCTGAAACGATAATGCCAAGCCCCTTCAATTGAAGGACAAGGTAAGGAATCAATGCGATCACACCTACAACGGATACAAGAATTCCAAGATACGGACTTTTGTATTTACTGACAAAAAAATCGGATTGAGACATTAATTTGTTTTCTTTTGCATATTTCCAAATCGCAGGAAGGAGCCAATACGACATGATGTACGCAAGGCAGCCGTATGCAAGAATGTAGAACGTCGGGCCGCCTTTGCCGTACGCCCAGCCGCTGCCGCCGAGAAACGTGAAGGTCGTATAGATTTCACCAGCCATGAGCAAGAATACAAAAATCGTCCCAAACCCACGGCCGCCAACCGTCCATTGCTCGAGAGTCATATCCTTACCTTTCCGGGCGCGGATTCCAAGGAAGATTGATAGTGCCAAAAAAGCGAAAATGATTATTAGAGCTGCATTCATTTACATTTCCTCCTTACGGTTCACTGGGTCAATTTTGTAAATCACAAACATAATCACTGATGTAAGCACAACCCACATGACGATATAAAAAAGGAGAAATGGCATGCCCGCTACATAAGGGGTGACCTTATTTGCAAAAGAAATGCCTCCGAGTAGTCCGATAAATGGAATAAGTGCAAATAAATGCTGGATTTTCATTTTCTATTCCCCCTATTTTTTTCCAATCGACTCTGTTAACAATGCAATTTGTGTCCAATCCCCATTTTCAAACAAATCCATTTTTTCATTTGGCAGAGGCGGTTAACCGTTCACTATCATTTTTTAGCCTAAAAATTTGAAAGCGGCGTGCAGGAACATTTTCACTCCAATTTCGAGAGAGTCCTCGTCGATATCAAAGCGGGCATGATGGTGTGGGTAAGTGATTCCAGTTTTTTCATTTCCGGCACCAACATAGAAAAATGCACCCGGTACTTTTTGCAAATATGCAGAAAAGTCTTCCCCTCCCATATTTGGTTTCATCAAGTCAAGCGCTTCTTCACCAAATACTTCCATGACCGTTTCTTCGATGACTTTCGTTACTTCTGCGTCGTTAATGACCGGACGGTAGCCGAACTCATACTTGAATTCATACGTTGCTTCATGCGCTTCAGTGATTCCTTTGACGACCCTCTCCATTTTGGCTGGAATCGATTCACGAAGCGAAGCGTCAAAGCTTCGTACGGTCCCGCAAAGCTCAACTGATCCCGGGATAACATTATGAGTTGTCCCTGCAACGAACTGGGTTACCGACAAAACCAAATTATCAAGTGGATCTGTATTACGGGATACAATATGCTGAAGATTTGTCACCACTTGTGCGGCTATCGCAATCGAATCGACCGTTTGATGCGGCAGCGCTGCGTGGCCACCTCTACCTTTAACCGTAATCCAAAAAGTATCAGGCGCTGCCATCATCGGACCATAAACGACGCCAACTTTTCCTTTTTCTATCGGCGCCCAAAGGTGTGTTCCGATAATTAAATCGACCCCGTCCATGACGCCTGCCTGAACCATTTCCTCCGCTCCGCCAGGAAACAATTCCTCCGCATGCTGGAAAACAAACCGGATTTCACCTTTAATGTGCTCCTTTAATGAGGAAAGGACTTTCGCCGTTCCGAGAAGCATGGCAGTATGGCCATCGTGACCGCACGCATGCATGACTCCCGGGTTTTGCGAAGCATATTCACTGCTGTTTTCCTCCTGAATCGGAAGGGCATCCATATCTGCACGAATCGCAAGCACTTTACCTGGCTTCGATCCGATCAAGCGCGCCATTACACTCGTTTTGGTCGGCCTTGAAAGCTCCAAATTCCCAAAGGATGTCAACGTGTCAAAAATGAATTGCGATGTTTTTTCTTCATGGAACGATAATTCAGGATGCTGGTGCATATGCCTCCTCCAAGCAACCACATCGTCATTCACATTTTTCGCTAATTGGTTAAAATCCAACACTGCGTTCGTCATCTTCTACCCACTCCTTCGCTCTCTATTTTTTGAAGTGCTAAATTCAGGATTGTATGGCCGAGAAGATTCGCCCCATCGGCACAATCGTCCTTTGAGCTCCATTCCGCCGGATCATGGCTGACTCCATTTTTCGAGCGGATGAACAACATGCCCATCGGACATAGATTCGTAAATTGCATGCCGTCGTGTCCCGCCCCACTTGGGAGTGTGAAATTTTTCACCCCAAGTGTTTCACAAGATGCTTTCGCTGCATCCCGGACTATTTCCGAGCATGGTGCAGGAGCGATTCTCTGAAGCTCTTCAATCGTTAATTTGACATCCTGCTTCGCACAGATCGCATGAGCCACTTCAACGATTCGTCCTTCTACTTCATCTCGAACCGCTTCGTTAATGTCTCGCAAATCAAGGGAAAATTCCACGCGGCCAGGGATGATATTGATGCCGCCAGGGAAAAGCTGAAGCTGTCCGATTGTACCGACGGTGGAACCCGTTTTCGCCGCTTCTTCCTCTATCGCTAACATTACTTTTGCCGCAGCAGTCAGAGCATCACGGCGCATGTTCATCGGGGTCGTTCCTGCGTGTCCTGCCTCCCCCACAAACGTATATTTCTGCCAAAGGGGGCCGGCAAGCCCTGAGACAATACCTGCCGACAAATTTTCCCTTTCAAGGATTTTCCCCTGTTCGATGTGAAGCTCAACATAAGCCTTAATTGTTTCAGATCGTCGGGCGGTCTTCCCGATTTCTTCCGGATTCAGTCCTTGCGATACCATCGCTTCTGCAATCGTCACTCCGTCCCGATCTTTGTTTTGCAAATCGTCCTGCGTCAGCAGTCCCGCTATTGCACGGCTGCCAATCATCCCAAAACTGAATCTGGCACCTTCTTCATCTGTGAACGCGATAGCCTCGATCGGATGCTCCGTCTGAATCCCCTGTTCATTCATGCTTTGAAGCACTTCAACCGCAGCAAGCACTCCGAGGGGACCATCAAAATTACCGCCATTAAAAACCGAATCGATGTGTG
>JAUZPT010000198.1 GCA_030705745.1 Bacillota bacterium
AAAGAAGGATTTTTTTATTTTTAATCGTATTATTATTAAAAAAAATGAAAAATAAATAGTTTTTTTATAATTTCTAAAAATTTTGTAAATTTATATCTTTATTAATTTTTATTTTATTGGCATAATGATAATAGAGTAATATAAAAGAAGGTGAATATAGGAATGTCAGATAAACAATATTCGATGAAAGAAGCAATGCTTTTTAGCCAACGTATTGCACAGTTAAGCAAAGCATTATGGAAATCAATTGAAAAAGACTGGCAACAATGGATCAAGCCTTATGACTTAAACATTAACGAGCATCATATCCTTTGGATTGCGTACTCTTTAAATGGCGCTTCAATTTCAGACGTGGCAAAATTCGGTGTAATGCATGTATCAACAGCTTTTAATTTTTCGAAAAAATTAGAAGAAAGAGGCTTGCTAGAATTCTCTAAAAAAGAAAATGATAAGCGCAATACATATATTTGCCTGACACCACAAGGCGAACATATTTTGCACAATTTAATTGAATCGTATAATCCTGACAATAATGCCGTTTTTGCTGGAGCTCTTCCTTTAAGAGATTTGTATGGTAAATTTCCAGATATTATTGAGATGATGGCAATCGTCCGCAATATTTATGGGGATGATTTTATGGAAATTTTTGAACACTCTTTTCATAATCTCGAAAGCGAATTCGTTGAAAAAGAAGGCAAGCTTCAAAAGAACACTAAAACTGAGGTCCTATAATTAGCAATATTTACGCAATTCCCTCATAAGTGGAGCAAAAAAATGCTGATTCACGCATGCTTCAATTAGTTCCTTTGCGTGGATATTAGCAGGAATCGATGATGAAAATTCCTCAAACAGCGGATGGAAATAAACAAAACCTTCCGCTTTTTGTTGTTCCCACCGATTATTCAGGTCATCACAAAGAAATGAAAATTCGGTTACAGTCTGTTCAGAAAGTCTTTTTTCAATGACTAATCGATAAAATGGTTGATGGGATTCTTTGATGATTTGTAGCAACAATTTCTGATGATATTCCAATAATTCGATTTTTTTTGCAAGTTCCTGCAAGTTCATTTACTTTTCCCCGTTTCAAACCCAGATCAATTTCTCTTAAGTACATTATTTACCTAATCTGCATGAAGGTAAACACTTTTTTACCGCCCCCTTTACTCGCTTATCCATCAAAACGTATTTACGATGGACAGATACAAAATGAACTAGCCAAAAACGAAGAAATTTTCTTCACTCGAAGAAAAACCTATGACACTTTTTTACTATCTTTTTCAATTGATTTTTGGTATTGTATTAAAGATAACGACATCAAGACTCCATTAACCTCAACAGAATGACTAATTCTGAATTTAGACCAAAGGGAGGGATTCGTTGATGATCTCCATTTTTTTTATTGTTTTTGCTTTTTTTATTTTATTCTTTGTAAATAAGATGACTAATTCCCTTTGCCTTCAAAAGGATATTCCCGAAGAGCGTCAGCCCAAAGTTTTTCGGACGATAAATGTCCTCGTAACTATTTTACTTTTATCATCTTATGTGGAAACTTTATTCACTTAAATTCCATGAAATATAAAAGCGATGAGTTCATTCTCATCGCTTTAACTTTTTTTATTTAGTAAACCCAGGAAGCACCAATGATGATTAAAAGGATGAAGAGAACCACAATCAGCGCAAATCCTCCACCAAATCCGCATGCACCAGACATTTATTTTCCTCCTTTCAAGTTAAGGGCATAATAGCATCTATTTAGAGCCTTAATGCCCTTTTCTTAGCTTATAGCCATGATGCACCCACAATTACTAACAATATGAAGAGTACAACGATTAGTGCAAATCCGCCACCGTATCCGCCGCCCATAATAACACCTCCTTTTGAGTTGCTACCTTATACTATTCAAAACGCCTTGGTTTCGAATAGGCGATTATCCAAATTAATCTCCTTTTTACAATAAGTAGCACTCAGAATGTTGAGTATCATGAAGAGTAGACATTTATTATTGAATTGTCCCTTACCATGAGTCCATCTCCTTGCACGTTGTATCATATGCAAATTACAAGTCTTCGGATAGATGAATGCCCAGTTTCAACCTATTTTGGAGGATTTTTTTTTGTGTTATTTTTTGCACATATATCCATTTGTGTTATAGTAAAGATTGTGGTTAAGATTCCCACAAGAATTTACTGTTTAGGAGAGGTTCATCATGAAAAAATGGTTACTTGCCCTCACATTAGCCGGAGGGGTTATAGCTTTAAGTGCTTGCAATCAAAATGGTTCCGGTTCGGATTTAGTAGCCGAAAGTAAAGCCGGCAATGTTACAAAGGACGAGCTTTACCAAGCAATGAAGGTAAAGTACGGAGAACAGACTCTTCAAGAAGTTCTTAACGAAAAAGTCCTGTCAAAAAAATATAAAGTTACAGATGCAGAAGTTAACAAAAAAGTGGATGAAATTAAAGCGCAAGCCGGAGCAAACTTTCAAATGCTTCTAATGCAAAACAACATTAAAGACGAGGCGTCTTTAAAGAAAATCCTGAAGAACCAACTTCTAATTGAAAAAGCGGCACTTAAGGATGTAAAAGTTACTGATGCTGAATTAAAGCAGGCGTATGACAATATTAAGCCAGAAATTAAAGCGCGCCATATTCTCGTTAAGGATGAAAAAACAGCCCTTGACGTGAAAAAACAGCTTGATGCTGGTGCAAAATTCGAAGATTTAGCAAAAAAATATTCACAAGATCCGGGTTCCGCTAAAAATGGTGGCGATCTTGGATGGTTTGGTCCTGGAAAAATGCTTCCAGAATTCGAAAATGCTGCATATGCTCTTAAAATTAATGAAATCAGCGCGCCCGTTAAATCACAGTATGGTTATCACATCATTCAGTTAACGGGTAAAAAAGCGAAAAAGTCATTTGATCAAATGAAGGGCGACCTTGAAACGCAAGTGAAGTCTTCTAAATTAAATGGTGACCTTGTCAATAAAACGATAGCTCAAGAACTAAAAGCGGCTGATGTAAAGATTGATGATAAAGACCTTAAAGATACCCTTAAACAAAATGCAGTACCGACTAATCCTAATCCTAATCAATAATGATGAAAGGAGGGACCCTTTATTGGGGTCCCTCCTTTTCGTTTTTTTTATGAAGCATCTCCCTGGCTGCGTCCTAGTTTTTCCCTTTCAAGCCGCTTCATATAAATTTCTCCTTCTCGTTCAATGCTTTCTCTTTCAATCAGGCGTTCTTCCTTCGCTGTTTTCAAGGCCATTGCCGCGCTAATAACAATGCCAAATACGACTGCATATACCCAAATAGGAATCATCAATTCAATTGCCTCCATTTTCGTATTTTTGCTTGTCCTCATTTAAAAATTTATTCCCTCAATCGGATATTATGCTTAAAAGAAAAAGATACCCTTTCTTTTTCAGAAAGGGTATTACAGAAATTAGTTGTGAAATGTTGGTTTGTAGAAAGAACGGTTATCAAGCGCAAAGACTCGTTCAGAGAATTCACCCGGTTTTACTCGGTCCAATGCCCGATCCAGCATATTCATTTTCGCATCCAAATTATCAATATAATGGAGAATTTCCGCTTCTTTAATAAGCGGCGGTTTCGGGCTTCCCCATTCGGCCTTTCCATGATGACTTAATACAAGATGCTGAAGAATCAGCACTTCCTCGCCCGTGATGCCAAGTTCATCAGCAGCCTTGCCGATTTCAGTTACCATGATTGTAATATGTCCCAGGAGATTTCCTTCGACAGTATAGACCGTTGACACTGGGCCAGACAATTCAAGAACTTTGCCCATATCATGTAAAATGACACCAGCGTACAGCAAATCCTTATCAAGACTAGGATACAAATCTGCAATTACTTTCGCCAAATCGAGCATGCTTACGACGTGATAAGCAAGCCCTGAAACAAATTCGTGATGATTTTTTGTGGCTGCAGGAAAATTCAAAAATGCCTGCTGATTTTTCTTAATCAAATGCCTTGTAATTCTCTGGATATTTGGGTTTTTCATTTCAAAAATATATTGCGTAAGCTTCGCAGCCATTTCTTCCTGGCTTAGTGGAGCCGTTTCCAGGAAATCGGAAAGTTTCACATTGTCTGCAGGTCCAGCAGGACGAATTTGCTTAATTTTCAACTGATTTTTGCCACGGTAATTATGTATGTCACCGATGACCTTTACAATGCTTTGCGGTGCATAATTCTTCTCATCGTCATCGCTGGCATCCCAAATCTTTGCTTCGATTTCACCGCTTTGATCCTGAAGATTGAGTGTTAAAAATGGCTTTCCATTGCTTGCGATTCCTTTTGAAGCGTGTTTAACCAACAAAAATAAATCAACTGTTTCCCCAACTTCAAAATGCAGAATTCCTTTATTCATCTCTGTTTCGACGCTCCTTCCTATGCGTTCAGTATACCATAACGGTTGATCTCGCTATGAATTAATCTTTACGACGGGTTCATTTAAGTAAAGAATGTCATCCACCCGAAAATGCTCAAGTAAATGTTGGTGGCACGTAAAAAATAATAACTGATTGTTTTTCAGCTGACTAAGAAGCTCCATTACTTTCGTCGTTCGATTACTGTCGAAATTGACAAAGCTGTCGTCAATCAAAATCGGGAAATGGAATTTTTCATATAAAGTCATGGCCAGGGCAAGCCGTAATGAAACATAAACCTGCTCTGTTGTCGCTTGGCTGAGTTCGTTCGCCTCAAATGAAAGGCGGTCTTTTCTCTCGATAAGAAACCCTGATCCCGTGGGTCGAAGATGTAGTTTTACATAATTTCCTTCTGTCAGAAACCGAAGAAACTCCTCTGCTTTTGAAAGCATCCGCGGCAAATGAATATTTTTATATTTTTCAACAGTTCTTGACAATAGGTCCTGAGCAAGAGCATATACTGCCCATTCCTTGGCCTCTTCTTCAAATTCGTCTTTGTTTTGCCTATATCGATGAAGCAAAGACGAATAGACTCCACCTTCTTCAAGCATTTGTATTTCATAGTTTAAGGATGCTGCTTGATTGTGCAAATCGGAGAGTAATCGCTGAATTTCTTGCTCCTTTTTAGTTAATGACGAAATAAATTCTTCACAATCATTTATTTTCATAAACGACTCCAAATCCTCTTCCTTTAAAAAAGAAAATTCCAGCTGTCTGTTAACATCTTGGAGTTTTCGAGTAAGAATGATATACTGCTCCGCTTTTTTCCCTAGCTCATAAAAATGTTCGTCATCATTTGCTTGAGCCTTGACCAGAAGCTCATCTGCTTCCGCCTGCAAATGATCGCGCTCCGTTTCGAGCTGTTGAAGATCTGACTGTAAATCGTTCAGCTTCAACAGCTTTTCCTCGCTTATTACTCGCCTCTCACGTTCCGCGTTCAGCTTCTCTCTTAAAAAAAACGACGCTCTTTGCAAATCTTCGCCTTCAAAAGAATCCAAATATCGCTTTGCCAATTCGACAATGTCTCGTGAAATTGATTCCATCTCTTTTTCTATCTTTTCAATTCTTTCAATCGTACGTTGCTTCTCCCGAAACTCTTTTTTAAACTGTTCAATTAATTGAAAAGAAACCAGGAGGTGTTTTTGTGCAACAAGCATTGGAATTCTCAGCTGTTTTGCCAAAGCCACCAACTTTTCATTATGTTCAATGTTTTCCGTTTCCCATTTTTCAAACTTTGCAATGACTTTTTCGTATTGTTCATTTTGCTGTTCCCATTTTATTTGCAGAAGGCGGGCACGCTCTCTTTGCTCATTATCAAGCTGTAATTTGTACTGCAAAGCAGAT
>JAUZPT010000199.1 GCA_030705745.1 Bacillota bacterium
ATACCCATGTGCCCCAGTTCAGTTGAAGGACAAGAGGGGGGAGTATGGCAACGAGTGCTGCGATCAACATGATTACAGGCGTGTAATAACGTGCAAACCGATCGACAAACTGTTGTGATGGCGCCTTTTCTCCCTGTGCTTCTTCGACGAGATGAATGATTCGTGCAATCGCCGTATCTTCTGCAAGCTTCGTCACCTTTACCTCGAGCAAGCCTTCCCCGTTAAGCGTCCCTGCAAAAACTTCCTCATGAAGCGATTTTTCAATCGGAATCGATTCTCCCGTAATCGCGGCTTGGTTGACAGTTGAGAACCCGCTCACGATTTCTCCGTCCATTGCAATCATTTGGCCGGGCTTCACGATTATCCGGTCGCCAATTTCAATATCGTCGGCCTCAAGAAGAACTTCCTTTCCGCCTCTTATGACGAGTGCTTCCTTAGGGGCCATTTCCATCAAGGAACGAATTGAATTTCTTGCTTTATCCATCGAATAGCTTTCGAGCGCTTCGCTGAGGGCAAACAGGATGACAACGACCGCGCCTTCACTCCATTGCCCAATGATCGCAGCGCCGATAATAGCAATCGTCATCAACGTTTTCATATCAAAGACGCGTTTCGTCAAATTTTGAAAACCTGTTTTAAAAAGACGATTACCCCCGATCATCATCGCAAGAGCAAACGCCGAAATCGCCGCTGCACTTTTCTCACCGTACAAATAAGCGACCAAATAGCCTGCAACAATGAATAAGCATGCTATTTCCAAAGATAAATGGCGCTGCCAGAACGGCTTTGCAGGCATCACTCGTTGTTTTCCTTTTTCAGGCTGCAGCGTTAATTTCTCAAACTCCCCAGCCTTCTCCAGCTGCTCTATCGTTGCTGATCCATACACCGTCAGCTTGGCTGCTCCAAAATTCACTTTTGCATCGACAACACCATCCAGGTGTTTCACGTTTTTTTCAAACGTGGCTGCACAGCCTGCTCAGGAAAAGCCCTGAACCCGAAATACGTGTTTTTCTGCAACTTCATTGGTGGTTTCGACCATGGTTCATCACCTCTTCCTGGTGTAGTACTCATTCTTTTATAAAAATAGTATACCCGTATCGCGCAAACACTTCTTTTGTAGAAATTGTCATCGAAGAACGAACTCTTCGTTTTTTATTTTCATCCTCGAGCCATCATTTCTTCCTGATGTGCGCAAGCAAGACGGATGAGCTGTTTAACATGGTCATCGCCAAGGGAGTAATATACAAGCTTTCCTTCCTTGCGGTAATGGGCGAGTCCAATATTTTTCAATAAGCGTAAATGGTGAGAAGCGGTAGCGGTCGTCGCACCAACAATATGTGCCACATCGCAAACGCAAAGCTCTGCCTCAACAGTGAGGGCGTAGGCAATTTTCATTCTTGTTTCGTCTGACAATGCTTTAAAAAGCCTGGAAACTTCATGCACATGTCCTTTTTTTAATAGCGCCTGCACAAAAGCAACCTTTTCCGTTTCCACGCACGTCACTTCACAAACATCTTGCTCCTCCATGCTCCCACCTTCTTCATTCAAATGTCGGTTTGAATATATGATATTCAAATCAATGTTTGAATGTCAAACTTTTATGATAATTTTTTTCAAAAGCAATTGGGTGATTTGCATAATTTGAGCAAGCGATCTATTTACAGAACAAAAAAACTGCAATCCAAGGATTACAGTTTTTTCGCATTTTGCCAAATCGCCTATTCGGCAATGGATAATAAAAAGGACATTTCGCCTGCGCCCGCTACATGAATCGGCAGCTCAACCGGAGTTTTGACATTATGAAAGGTCGTATTGCCTTCTATCACAGTTGGAGGTGTGATATCCATGATGATGCCTTGCTCGGAGGCATATGTGGTCATATTTCCGGCAAGCATATTTCCAAGCTCGCCTGTAAAGGAAAATAACATTTCGCCTTCGACAATCATGCCGAACATGCTGTTCGCAATATTTCCGAATGTGCCTGGTGATGCCTTCAAAATTAAATGTCCCTTGCATTCACCCGTCATGCCAATCAGTACGCCTAAATGGGTTGATACTTCATTTTTTGGGGCTAATATTGGTTTCTTGATTTCAACTTCGAGCGGAATGACCGCTTTTATTGAATGAATAGCCGAGTTTAATAGTTTAGTAATCATCGATGATTGGCTCATAGTATCTCCCCGTTATGTTTCTGTCTATATCGTCCAGCTCTTAGCTACAAATTCTCTTTTTACTATACACTCTATTAAACACTCGATATTCTTATCTTTTTTATCGGCCATTCCAGTAAGAATATTAATAAAAAACAAAATGGGTATTATTACGAGCGCTCCTAATAAAGGGAAGAGAAACTCTCTCCTTTTCATGCACTGTGTTAATTATTATGAAAACTACACTTTGAAAGTCGTAATCAAATTTTGCAACCCTTCCGCCATGTTTGCCAGCGACATGGCCGATGAAGAGATTTCCTGCATCGAAGCAACTTGCTGTTCAGTGACTGCCAACACGCTTTGTGTGGCAGAAGATGAGCCAGCAGCAACCTCTGAAAAGCCATTCATCGATTGTACGACCTGGAAAGTTCCGTTCGTAATATAGGAAATCGATGCGGCAACCTGGGTAATTTGTCCGTTGACTTCCTTGACGGAATCCTGAATTTGCGCGAACGAATGTCCCGCTTCATTCATGATGTCCATCCCTTCCGTCACCTCGCGTTGGACTGTATCCATGCTTTGAACGACGAGATCGGTTTCCTGTTGAATCTGGGCAATAAGCTGGCTGATTTGCAGCGTTGCTTGCGCCGACTGCTCCGCCAGATTACGGACTTCATTCGCGACAACAGCAAATCCCTTGCCCTGTTCGCCGGCACGTGCCGCTTCAATCGCCGCATTCAGCGCAAGCAGATTTGTTTGGGCTGCAATTCCGTTTATGACTTCCACAATTTTCCCAATTTCATGCGAGCGATGGCCCAATCCCTTCACAACGCTCGACAAGTGATCGACATGATCTTGAATTGAATTCATTTGTTTGCCCGCCGTTTGAATCGACGCAGACCCATTATTCGCTTTTTCCAAAGAATCAATGACACTAGTAGTGACCTGTTCGGTGCTGACCGACGCTTGAGAAAGGCTAGTGGACATTTCGGCAACGACGTTCGAGGTTTGCTGGACTCCATTCATTTGGTTATCCGTACTCTCGGCAACTTCCTCAATGATATCGGCAATATGCTCAGTCGCTTTTGTTGTCTGCTGAGCGCTCTGTGATAATTGCTGCGTGTGGTGCGTAATTTGCTTGGACGTGCCCTGTACTTCCTGCAGCACATGACTCCACGCTTCGACTGCCTTCGTAAGGCTCACAACTACAGGCTTCAGCTCGCCGACCTTGTTCGCGTCAAGCCTTTGCGTCATATCTCCGTGTTCAAGGCTTTTAATGTATGTACTGATTTTACTAATCGGTGCAACGAATCTTCGGTAATTGATAACCGCCGATAAAATACCGACAATCGTTCCTAATACAACCGCAGCTGACGCTGTAATCCAAAAGGCCATGCCCTGCAAATGATTTCCGAAAGAAACCCCAAAACCAATCAAAATAACAGCCGGAATAACCACAAGCAAGGTCCTGCCCATATAATGCAATTGACTCATGCGTATACCTCTTTCTTGTCATGAATGATAAAAATATGTCGTTTTTTTTCGAATTATTTATAAAAAGTGTACCGCAATAAGGCGAAATATTCAATAAACTATTTTTTTTAAGAATTTTCCTTAAATATATTAAAAAACCTAATTGCCCGAACCATCTACTAGTATGATTTTTCAAGGAGGCCCTGAAGCACCTGATTTACCGGATAATCATATCGGGTTTTTGATGCAGTTTCGAGCTCTTTCATGACAGATAGCACGATGTCTTCTTGATACGGAAAAGAGGCGATCTGGACAGCAAGCGGCAAGCCCATTGTGTTTTCTTCGTTTTTCATCGCTGTTTGGTTGACCCGATCCTTAAGGTTCCTCAATTGAATTTCCTCGCCTTCTTTTACCGTAGAAAAGGATAACGCACCGGATGCAAAGCCGAGGAAATTAATCAATGAGTTATAAGCACCTTCATAGGAAAGTTGATCAGATCCATCATGCAGCAGGGCTGGGACGGGAAAAACAGGCGATACGATGAAATCGATTCCTTTCTTCTTCATGTCATTCTGCACAAATTCACGGTACGTTTCTCTCCATTTCACCAAGTCACTGAAAGCTTTATCACTTTTCGTACCGACGTATGGAAGAATGACCTCAACTACGATTTTCTGTCCTAGACCTTTCAACAGTGCCGTAATCATTTTTCGTTTAATTTTTCCAAAACCCTGGATACGGATGACATTGGCCACCGCTTTTTCTTGTTTGGATGAGCCAAGCGCTGCAATGATTCCCACGCCGCCGTCTGCGCACATCATTCCATAAAAGCATTGCATTGCTTCCTTGATGCTCGGTAAATCATATTGGACTACGTTTACTCCCAATTTTTCCAGGTCCGCAGCCGCTTCATTAACTGCTCTGCGGATGGAAGGAGACGTTGCCAAAATTCCGTCCTCCATCCAGATACCAGCTGTTAGTCCATGAAGAGGAACATGGTCTATTTTTCGATGTGAAAGCACTTCGTAGGCCATTTTTAAATCATCTGCCGTTTTTGCCAAGGGACCGATCGAAGACATCATCGCCGCTTCTTTTTTAATATGTCCGAGATTGTTCGGCGGGTATTGTGGAATCGTTCCAGGAGTAGGCTTCAGACTATGGATCCCACAAAAATGCGCTGGCGTCCGCACGCTCCCTCCAATATCCGTGCCAATTCCAATCGGTGAAAAAAGCGAGGCGATGGCAGCACCTTCGCCACCCGAGCTCCCCCCAGAGGTCCGTTCCACATTCCAAGGGTTATTCGTTCTTCCGTAAATAGGATTTACCGTTTCACACCCCATCAACAGCTGCATTGCATTCGTCTTCCCTAAAATAATTGCTCCCGCTTCTCGCAATCGTTCTACCGAATAATCATCACGCGTGCCGATTTCTTTTTCCCTGCCTTCGATTCCCCATGTAGTGGGTGTTTCGTTGACTTCAATGCTTTCTTTAATCGTTACGGGAATGCCGTGAAGCGGCCCCTTGAATTTCCCTTTCTTTGCCATTTCATCAAGCACCCTTGCCTCTTCTCGCGCTTGCAGAAAAAGCGGTACAACCACGGCATTCACGTTTTTGTTGTGTTTCTCGATTCGTTCAATATACGCTTCGACGATTTCCAATGAAGTAAGATTTCCGTTCCTCAATTGTTCCGCTAATTGTTGCGCAGAAAGTGTGTATAGTTTCATCTCTATCTCCCTTCAATTCAAATTTTAAAAAATATGTATAAAAATCGTCTTCATCCATTGAATTACAATTCTATAAAACAAATATTCTATACATCTTGAGATAGTCCTTTTAGTGTGAAACCAGAACCATTTTTATTCGATAAAAAAACCCCAACTTCATTTGTAACGGGCGCACATTTGAGGTGAAAAACATCAAAATAATAGTCAAATTTCTCAAGTTCTTTTCCACTCGTTACACGGAGATATTTTACAAAGGTATGAAGAACATTTTGACACTGCATTTGCGCGGTTTTGTCCTTCATCTGCTTCATGATGGACATTTTGACACTGCACTACCGCGGTTTTGTCCTTCATCGGCTTTATGATGGACATTTTGACGCTGCACCAACGCGGTTTTGTCCTTCATCGGCTTTATG
>JAUZPT010000002.1 GCA_030705745.1 Bacillota bacterium
CCACCAACGGTGAATTGTTCACACTATCCTTATCCAAGATAGCGATAATATCTCTTGCCTGAATGATCATTTCTTCACCTAAATGGATATACATTGTTCCATCTCAACCACCTTTCAGGATTGTGCCTGAATTCACTTGATAGGTCGATGCATCCTTCAATGTTTGATGATCAATGCCATTAATGCTCGTCGTTGTTACAAAGGTCTGTACTTTACCCTGGATTGTATTTAATAAGTGGGATTGGCGATAATCATCCAATTCCGATAAAACATCATCCAAAAGCAATATAGGGTACTCCCCAATTTCCGAATGAATTAGTTCAATTTCGGCAAGCTTAACGGACAGGGCTGTCGTTCTTTGCTGTCCTTGGGATCCGAACGTTTGCACATCACGGCCATTTACATAAAAGACCAAGTCATCACGATGGGGTCCAAACATCGTAATGCCCCGTTCCATTTCGCGCTTTTTTGTTTTTTCGAATTTTTCTTCAAAGCATTTTATCATTTTCGACAAATCCTGTTCTTCTGATACGTCAACAGAGGGTTTATAGGAGATTTTCAACGTTTCCAGCCCTCTTGAAATACCCTCGTGGATAGGCTGGGCCCAATTCTCCAAGAGGCGAAGAAATTCAAATCGTTTTTTCGTAACTTTTACGGCCGCTTGAATAAACTGTTCTGTTAGGATTTCAAGCATGACCGGATCATTTTTTTTATTGATCTGCATCATTTTCAAGTAATGGTTCCTCTGCAGGAGTATTTTTTGATATTGGCTCATATCATGTAAATAAACTGCAGAAACCTGGCCGATCTCCATGTCGATAAAGCGCCTTCTTACTTGAGGGCTGCCCTTTACGAGATGTAGGTCTTCGGGAGCAAACATAACAACATTCATATTGCCTATGTATTGGCTCAATTTTTGCTGTTCAATATGATTGCATTTCGCTTTTTTTCCTTTTTTTGAAATAACTAACTGCATTGGGATCGAACCGCGCTGTTTTTGTATCCTGCCTTCTATTTTAGCATAGTCTTCGTCCCAGCGAATAAGTTCTTTATCATTTGAAGTCCGATGCGATTTTGCCATGGCAAGCACATAAATCGATTCCATTACGTTTGTTTTTCCTTGGGCATTTTCGCCTAAAAAAACATTGACGTTATTATCAAACTCCAGGTTTAGCTCTTCATAATTGCGATAATTTCGTAACGATAACTGCTCGATATACATAAAGTGACATCCTTTAGCTATTGGATAATCGAAAATTCCCCAAAATCCTTTATGCGGATTTTGTCTCCGTTCCGAAGCTTTCTGCCTCTTCGTTGATCTTGTTCATCGTTGACGAAAATTTCATATTCGCTCAAGAACCACTTCGCCATTCCGCCCGTTTGAATAAGATCCGCCACTTTAAGAAATTGTCCCAGTGTAATATATTCGGTTTCGATTTTGATTTGAGTAGGCATCTTTTCACTCTTTCATGAAAGTTTCTAATACTTTATTTTACTAAAAAAATACACATTACACAAAGAAAAGAAGAAATTTATCCATAAGATAATCCTAAAGAAGGAAAAGCCCCCGGAAACCGGCGGCTTTTATTGATAATTAATAAGTTCTTACAGGTAAAATAAGCTGCAAGGTTGTTTCATCATGCAAAGGACGGATGACGAATGGTCGCATCGCTCCTGTAAAACTTATCATAATTTCGGTGCCTTCAAGCGCTTTAAGAGCATCCATCATGTACTTGGCGCTGAAAGAAATTTTCAATTCTTCGCCTTCGATTGAACTGCTTTGAACCTCTTCCACGACATTCCCGATTTCAGGTGTATTAGAAGAAATTTCTACACCGCCCTCAATAGTTGCAAATTTGACGACGTTATTTCTTCCTTCACGTGCCAGCAAAGAAGCGCGATCAATCGCTTGAAGGAAGTTTTTCGTTTTAACCGTTATATCAGTTTTGCTTTCATTCGGAATGAGCCTGGATGTGTCTGGATAATTCCCTTCCAACAATCTGGAGAAGAAAAGCAAATCCTTCGCTTTAAACAGCACTTGGTTTTCGGTAATGACGATATCAACCGATTCATTGCTGTCATCGATAATTTTGCTTAACTCATTAAGGCTTTTCCCAGGAATCACCACATTGTAATGGTCTTCCGTCGCCGTCTCGATTCTCGCTTTTCTTAAAGCCAGGCGGTGGCTGTCTGTTGCAATACAGATTAATTCGTTACTTTCAAGCTTCCAGTTTACACCTGTCAAGATTGGGCGTGTTTCTGAGGTGGACACTGCAAAAACAGTTTGTCGAATCAGTGCTTTTAACAAATCGGTTGAAATGCTGAATTTATTATTTTCTTCAATTTGTGGCAGATGAGGATATTCTTCTGCATCCAGGCCATTCAGATTAAATTCTGATTTCCCCGAACGAATGATGGTTTGTAGGTGATTTTGAACCTCAATTTCAACAGAATCCGTAGGCAATTTCTTTACGATTTCGCTAAAAAACTTTGCCTGTAGAACGATGGCTCCTGTTTGTTTAATTTCAACTATTTCATTTCCCGCTTCTTCTTTCGGAATGAACGATTCGATA
The DNA here is from genome assembly GCA_030705745.1 of Bacillota bacterium. Classification (GTDB taxonomy): domain Bacteria; phylum Bacillota; class Bacilli; order Bacillales; family Cytobacillaceae; genus Neobacillus_A. The sequence continues at coordinate 2,574 of JAUZPT010000002.1, forward strand.
GAAATATCGGAGTCACTGCCTGTCAATGTTACGCCTTCGTTTGTCGCAACAATTTTAATGCCGGTTAATATGGGGATGGTGGTTCGGCTTGTTACTGCTTTTAAAACATCTTGAACACTTTGAACGAGTCGATCCCGCTGAATGATAAATTTCATGGATATAGCCTCCGTTTTCAGCATATTTTTTTTCCTAATGCATATACTAATTTGTTTTTAAAAAAATAGTAGAAGTACTAGTAGGGCCTGTGATTATGTGGATAACCCGTTTTTTGAAAGGAAACACAGTCTATCCACATGTGGATAGACTGTGTGTAATCATGCGTAGGTTATTCACAATTATATTAAACTTTCAACAGTTCATTCAGCGCCTTCATTTGTTTTTGAAAAGCGGAATCGGTTTGAAGAAGCTTTGAAATCTTTTCATGAGCATGGATAACAGTAGTGTGATCTCTGCCGCCAAATTCTTCACCAATTTTCGGCAAAGAATAATCGGTTAGCTCTCTTGATAAATACATGGCAATTTGACGTGGAAAAGCGACTGATTTTGTCCTTTTTTTCGCCTTGAAGTCCTCGAGTTTAATGCTGTAGTGCTCTCCAACCACTTTTTGTATTTCCAAAATGGTGATTACCTTTGGTTTCGAACTTGGGATGATATCTCTCAATGCTTCAGCAGCAAGATCAGCATTGATATCTTTATTAATTAAAGAAGAATATGCGACAACCCGAATCAGCGCGCCTTCTAGTTCCCGGATATTGGAATCGATTTGATTTGCGATATAGAGCATGACTTCATTTGGAATATCCAAACCTTCCGCTTTTGCCTTTTTGCGAAGGATGGCAATCCTCGTTTCCAAATCAGGCGGAGTAATATCGGTAATGAGGCCCCACTCAAAGCGGGAGCGCAAACGATCTTCCAACGTAGGTATTTCCCTTGGGGGACGATCGCTGGATATAATGATCTGTTTGCTTTCTTCGTGAAGCGTATTAAAAGTATGGAAAAATTCTTCCTGTGTTGATTCTTTGCCTGCCAGGAATTGAATGTCATCGATCAGCAATACGTCAACGCTTCGGTATTTATTGCGAAATTCAATCGCTTTATTATCGCGGATTGAATTAATGAACTCATTTGTGAATTTTTCTGAGGACAAATAAACCACTTTTGCTGAAGGGTTATGATCCAATACATAGTGTCCGATCGCATGCATTAAATGCGTTTTACCCAGTCCTACTCCTCCATAAATAAATAAAGGGTTGTAAGCTTTAGCCGGGGCTTCGGCGACCGCAAGGGAAGCAGCATGAGCAAAGCGGTTCCCTGAACCAATAACAAATGTATCAAACGTATATTTTGAATTTAAAATATGTTGAGGAAATTCATTAGGTTCATCTTCCTTTGTCGCCTTTTTTGGCGGTAGGGGAGGATCATTTTCTTCCTCAGTGGGATTCTGCGGAATGATAAATTTCACGGTTAGTTCCTCGCCCGTAATTTCATATAAAATTCCTGAAATCAGCTGGGAATAGCGTTCCTCCAGCCAATCCCGGGCAAAATCATTAGGTGCGGTGATGACCAGTGAATTTCCTTGTAGTGCATGGGCTTTTGTCGACTTTAACCAAGTATCAAAGCTCGGCTTACTTATTTTTTTTTCAATATTGCCCAAAGCCGCGTTCCAAAGGTCCGCAATGTTTTCCAATCGGCATCCCTCCTTTTTTCGTTTGTTCCGCGCGAAAACATATGGTTATACAAGTTGTACAACCATTAATTTATATTTATACGAAACGGTGATTGTGGAAAAACATATAATAAGGAAGTATAATGGAGTTTCGACAATATCCACTGCTTGTGGACAACGTTCTACATACTCCGTGAATAAACTGTCCACAAGATATCCACAGTCTGGGGATATCTTTTAAGGTCCCACCTAGTTATTAAGAGTGAAAACACAAGTATGATATCAAAAAAAATGAAGAGGCGCAATGCTTTTATCTAGTTTATCCACAAGTATAACAGATTGGGGGCAGAATTTGTCCACAATATATTTTTTTGTGAGAAACTTGTCAATAAGTTGTGTGGATAATGAAAAATTTGTCGATTTTTTATCCACAGGCATTTTCGATGAACAATTGAATGGGAGTGTATTACCTGGCACGATAGCTCCACTTATTTTGGTTTAGGCACTAGCGGTTTATTCGTAAAAAATGACAGGATCGGGCATAGTCCCTTTCGATTATTTTTAGAGAAAAGAAAGAAATAAAAAAACAGTTCCTCGACTATTTCTAAGATGGGGAGTTGACAATTTGGTATATACATCACTATAATAATTAAGACTGTCTTTAACAGCTATTCCTCAGGGAGGTGTCATATAATGAAAAGAACATATCAACCAAACAAACGTAAACACAGCAAAGTTCACGGTTTCCGTAGTCGTATGAGCACAGCAAACGGACGTAAAGTTCTAGCTCGCCGTCGTCAAAAAGGAAGAAAAGTATTATCAGCCTAGACCACTGAAATGTCTCAGTGGTCTTTTTTCTAACATTTTGTCAAGAAAAGCGTAGACGCTGGAGCTAGACAATAGAGAAAGATCACTGAGCACGTTTTTTTTACTTTTGGGTAAAAAGCCGCTTCATCGTTTTTGTGGTGAACAAAAATGGTTATAGTAGAAGATATCATCTCTAATTTAGATCAAGCGGGACTATAGGTGAAAAACATGAAAAAAGAACTTCGAATTAAGAAAAATAAAGATTTCCAGGAAGCTTTTCAAAAAGGACGCTCATTTGCAAATAGGCAATTTGTTGTTTATGTGTTTGAAAAAGAGGACCTCCCTTTATTTAGGATTGGTCTATCTGTGAGTAAAAAAGTTGGAAATGCGGTTACTAGAAATCAAATAAAAAGGTATGTTCGCCAATCCATATTCGAATTGAAAGACCAGCTTCTGCCTGGAAATGATTATGTGATCATTGCAAGAAAACCAGTAGCAGACATGGATTTTTTTGAGGTGAAAAAAAGCCTTTCCCATGTATTGAAGGTTGGTAAAGTTTTAAAAAAAGAAACGGTTGCCTATAATGAAAAAAGGACCTCCTTTTAGCGGTCATCTTTTTCATTCATAGGCAAATACATATAGAACAACGAAGACAACTGACATAGACATTCTACTTCATGATCACCTGGATGAAAAAATTGCATAGGAGCCAAAAAGTCGAACAAGGAGGAAAAAACGGTTGAGAAAACGAATAGTATTATTGATCGGCCTCGTTTCGTTCGTGCTACTATTGTCAGGCTGCAATGAAATTATGCATCCGATTGCTCCGGAAAGCACAGGATTGTGGAATGTTTACGTCGTAAATCCGTTATCCTGGCTGATTGTGAAATTTGCTCAACTTCTAGGTGGGGCATTTGGATTGTCGATCATCGTTGTCACCCTTTTAATCTGGCTTGCCATATTACCGCTTATGCTGAAACAAACAAGAAACTCGAAAGCTATGCAGGAATTGCAGCCGGAAATAAAGAAATTGAAAGAAATATACAGCACTAGAGATCAAAAGACGCAGCAACGGCTGCAACAGGAAACGATGGCCCTTTTTCAGCAGCATGGGGTTAATCCGATGGCGGGCTGCTTGCCACTAATGATTCAAATGCCGATTTTAATCGGATTTTATCAGGCTATTTCCCGTACAGCGGCAATTGCAGGACAAAATTTTCTATGGTTTGATTTGGGATCACCCGATCCGCTTTACATATTGCCTTTATTGGCAGGAGCAACAACGTTTATTCAGCAAAAAATGATGATGGGTGGCAGTGAAAACCAAAACCCACAAATGGCCATGATGCAGTGGATGATGCCGGTCATGATTATTATTTTTGCTTTTAGATTTCCAGCGGCTCTTTCTTTATATTGGGTAGTAGGAAATCTTTTTATGATTGTTCAAACTTATTACATTAAAGGGCCGGAACTGAATAAGGCATCAGCAACCGGCGAAGCGGGGGGAGCAAAAAAGTGAAACAGGTAACTGCTACAGGACAAACGGTCGAAGAAGCAGTAGAATCAGCTTTAGCTCAATTAAAAACAACGAAAGACCGCACAGAAGTAGCTGTAGTTGATGAGGGGAAAAAAGGGCTTTTTGGCATTTTTGGATCTAGACCTGCAATTGTGAAGGTCACGCTGAAAAATGATCCGATTGAAGAAACGAAGAATTTTTTAATGCAAGTAAGTGAAAAAATGGGTGCGCCCATTGAAATTGAAGTGAAGCGCGACGGAAAACACGTCCATTTTTTGCTTTCAGGGGAAAAAATTGCGTTATTGATCGGAAAAAGAGGGCAAACACTTAATTCGTTGCAATACTTAACACAATTAGTCATTAATCGCTTTTCTGACCAGTATTTAACGGTGCTACTTGATGCGGAAGATTATCGCAAAAGAAGAAATGATACTCTTGTCCAGCTTGCGCATCGACTTGCACAAAAAGCGGTAAAATCCGGCAAGGATGTAGCCCTTGAGCCGATGCCTTCCTACGAGCGAAAAGTCATTCATGCTGCGTTATTTGAAAACAAGCGGGTAAAAACTTTTTCAGATGGCGCCGAACCGCACCGTCACATCGTCATTTCTCCGAATCGATAAAGAGGGATATTGGCAAACACCTTATCATTGGATAGGGTGTTTTTTTATGGATCATAAAAGCATTGAACATAAATAGTTCTTGCCGTTTCAGGTGTAGAAGGAATGGGGATTCCGCTTTATTGTTATTCACATGTGGATAAGATAAAATAAGATGTAGAAAGCGGAATGACTGTGGATAAATCGAAAGAACGTAAAGATAAGCTTTTTTCAAAGAAAGTGATATGGTATTCTAGTAATTTGGAGATTGGACAGAATGTGCGAAGAATCGCATTAACATATTGAGAGATGTTTTATCGAAAAGAGGTGACTTGAATGGAATTTGATACGATTGTGGCCATTTCTACGCCGATGGGCGAAGGTGCAATTGCAATTGTGCGCTTGAGCGGAGATGAAGCAATACCAATAGCAGATTCGATTTTTAAAAGTATCGGAGCAAAAAGATTAACGGACGTACCGTCTCATACAATTCATTATGGGCATCTCGTGGATCCTGCAAATGGACAAGCGGTTGAAGAAGTCATGGTATCACTTATGAAGGGCCCGAAGACCTTCACTAAAGAAGATGTCGTTGAAATCAATTGCCACGGTGGCATAGTTTCTGTCAATCGGGTGCTGCAACTCGTTTTAAAAAACGGGGCGAGGTTAGCAGAGCCAGGAGAATTCACGAAGCGTGCTTTTTTGAATGGGCGAATCGATTTATCGCAGGCAGAAGCGGTTATGGATTTAATCCGGGCAAAAACGGACCGAGCCATGAATGTGGCGCTTGGCCAAATGGAAGGGCGTTTGTCGAAACTCATTCGCAAGCTTAGGCAGGAAATATTGGAAACATTGGCACATGTGGAAGTTAACATTGATTATCCCGAATACGACGATGTAGAAGAAATGACGCATCATATGCTTCTTGAGAAGGCTTCGCTTGTAAGGAGCGAGCTAAAAAAATTACTGCAAACGTCTGAACAGGGAAAAATTTTACGCGAAGGACTTTCAACCGTCATTGTTGGACGTCCGAACGTAGGGAAATCTTCTTTGCTAAACAGCCTTGTTCATGAAAATAAAGCGATTGTCACCGATATTCCTGGAACCACGAGAGATGTGATTGAGGAATATGTAAATGTACGCGGTGTACCGTTAAGGCTTCTCGATACGGCTGGTATTCGCGAAACTGAGGATATTGTCGAGCGGATAGGCGTTGAAAAATCGCGACAGGTATTGAAAGAAGCCGATCTAATTTTGCTCGTTCTCAATTATGCGGACTCCTTGACTGTGGAAGATGAAAACATCTTCAAAGCTGTTTCAGGACTTGATGTCATCGTCATCGTCAATAAAACCGATTTACCTGGAAAAATAGACTCTGATCGTGTGAGGGAACTCGCAAAAGGGCATAAAATCGTTACTACTTCTCTTTTGGATGACAAAGGAGTCGATGAGCTGGAAGAAGCTATTTCTTCTTTGTTTTTTGAAGGGTCACTTGAGTCCGGTGATATGACCTATGTATCAAACAGTCGCCATATCGCCCTTTTACACCAGGCACTGCAATTAATGGAAGATGCGATTCAAGGTGTCGAAATGGGTACACCGATTGATATTGTTCAGATTGACCTTACCAGGACGTGGGAACTGCTAGGGGAAATCATTGGTGAAAGCATTCATGAAAGCTTGATTGACCAGCTGTTTTCACAATTTTGTTTAGGAAAATAAGCAGGATTTCTCCAGGGCTTTAAATAGATAGTAAGAACGAAGAATGATTTTAAAAGGAGGCAGCAAGATGCAATACGAAGCAGGGAATTTTGACGTCATTGTCATCGGTGCAGGACATGCAGGCTGTGAAGCAGGACTGGCAGCTGCCCGGCTTGGCGCAAAAACGTTAATGATAACAATAAATCTTGATATGGTTGCTTTTATGCCATGCAATCCGTCCGTTGGCGGACCTGCCAAGGGGATTGTCGTGCGTGAAATTGATGCACTAGGCGGAGAAATGGGTAAAAATATTGATAAAACACATATTCAGATGAGAATGCTGAATACAGGTAAAGGGCCTGCTGTTCGTGCTCTCAGGGCTCAAGCGGATAAATTTTCGTATCAGCATGAAATGAAGAAAACGATTGAAAATGAACCGAATATGACATTGCTTCAAGGAATGGTTGACCGCCTGCTGATTGAGGATGAAGCGGTACAGGGCGTCATCACAATGACAGGTGCGATTTATCGTTCGAAAACAGTTGTCATCACAACAGGCACATTCCTTCGCGGGGAAATTATTCTCGGGGAATTGAAATATTCAAGTGGACCGAACAACCAGCAACCGTCGATTAAGCTTTCTGAACACTTGCAAGAGCTTGGATTTGATCTCGTCCGTTTTAAAACGGGGACGCCGCCACGGGTAAACAGCCATACAATCGATTACAGCAAGACTGAAATTCAGCCTGGCGACGAAATCCCGCAGGCATTTTCATACGAAACAACAAAGTATATAACTGACCAGCTGCCATGCTGGTTGACTTATACGAACGAACGAACACATCTTTTAATCGATGAAAATTTGCACCGTTCACCGATGTATTCCGGAATGATTAAAGGGACAGGACCTCGTTATTGTCCTTCGATCGAAGATAAAGTTGTCCGTTTTAACGATAAACCGCGCCATCAGATATTCCTCGAGCCTGAAGGAAGAAATACGCAGGAAGTGTATGTGCAGGGACTGTCCACCAGCCTTCCTGAAGATGTGCAGCAGCAAATCATGAAGACGATTCCTGGATTGGAAAATGTTCAAATGATGCGTGCTGGCTACGCGATTGAGTATGATGCAATTGTGCCGACGCAATTATGGCCGACACTTGAAACGAAAAAAATAAAAAATCTTTATACGGCAGGGCAAATTAATGGTACTTCCGGTTATGAAGAAGCCGCAGGACAGGGGCTCATGGCCGGAATTAATGCGGGACGCAAAGCTCTTAATCGTGAAGAATTGATATTAAGCCGTTCAGATGCCTACATCGGCGTGTTAATTGATGATCTAATCACAAAAGGGACGAATGAACCGTACCGCCTGTTAACTTCAAGAGCCGAATACCGCCTCCTCCTTCGCCATGATAATGCCGATTTGAGGCTGACAGAAATCGGCCATGAAATGGGATTGATTTCGGAAGAACGATACGAACGCTTTCTAAAGAAAAAAGAACAGATCGAAGCAGAGAAACTTCGGTTAAAGTCGATTATTTTAAAACCGACCGAACAGGTACAGGAACTCATTCAAAGCATGGGCGGAAGTGAATTGAAGGATGGAATCCGTGCATCTGATTTGTTGAAACGGCCAGAAATGACGTATGGGCATGTCGAAACATTGGCTCCAAATGAAATATCACTTGATACAGACGTGAAAGAGCAAGTGGAAATCCAGGTCAAGTATGAAGGATATATCGAAAAATCACTTCAGCAAGTGGATCGCTTAAAGAAAATGGAGAATAAAAAAATTCCTGAAAATATCGATTACAATAAGATTACAGGGCTTGCGACAGAAGCGCGGCAAAAGCTTACGCAAATAAAGCCGCTAACTCTTGCCCAGGCTTCCCGGATTTCGGGCGTAAATCCGGCCGATATTTCCATCCTGCTTGTATATATTGAACAGGGACGTGTAGCCCGTATTTCCAATCAATGATGGATTTCCCAATGACCATAGAGCGAGGAAGAATGGCTGATGATAATAGAACAATTTAAACAAATGCTGGCAGACAAGGGGATAAATTTGACTGCTGCACAACTGGAGCAATATGAAACATATTACGAAACCTTGGTAGAATGGAACGAAAAAATGAATCTTACTGCCATAACCGATAAGGGCGAAGTGTACTTAAAGCACTTTTATGATTCGATTACCGCTGCCTTTTACTTTGATTTTACTAAACCGCTTCATATTTGTGATGTTGGAGCGGGAGCTGGTTTTCCGAGCATACCGATCAAAATTGCCTTTCCGCATATCGAGGTGACGATCGTTGATTCGTTGAACAAACGGATTACATTTTTAAACCATCTTGCGGATGTGCTGCATTTGGATAAGGTCCATTTTATTCATGACCGGGCTGAAACGTTTGGTGTGAAGCCTGGCCACAGGGAAGCATATGAGGTCGTGACGGCAAGGGCAGTGGCCCGGTTGTCCGTTTTAAGCGAGCTTTGTTTGCCGCTTGTGAAAGTGGGCGGATGTTTCATTGCCATGAAAGCGGCCAATGCCATGGAAGAGGCATCTGCTGGCCAAAAGGCGGTTACACTGCTTGGAGGGAAGGTCGAGAATACATTTACTTTTTCCTTGCCAATCGAGGAAAGTGAAAGAAACATCATGATCATCAGAAAAGAAAAACAGACGCCAAAAAAATATCCGCGCAAACCGGGTACGCCCAACAAAACGCCGATTGAATAGCCATGTATTATCCGAGTAAATTTGGAATGGAAATGTCGTCAATAAGCAGGAATTTGTCATTTTTATAGAGAATTAGTTATAGGGAGTTTCGTAAAGGTGGTGCTGGGGATGAAGCAGTCTTTTTCACGCTTTTTTGGCCTGGGCGATAAAGGAGAACAATCTGGTGTTGAGACCGAGGTTGAAACCGAGAGAAACGGTGAAATTGAGGAAATAAAGAAAATAGCGATAGATTGTATCGTTCCGAATCGTTTTCAGCCTCGTACTGTTTTCGATGACGAAAAAATTGAAGAATTGTCGCGAACGATTCATATTCATGGAATTATCCAACCGATCGTCGTGCGTGAATATGAATTGGGGAAATTTGAAATCATTGCAGGTGAACGCCGCTGGCGTGCGATGAAGAAGCTCGGCTGGGAAGAAGTACCCGCCATTTTGAAAAATTTAGATGATACAGAAACAGCTTCAGTAGCTTTAATAGAGAATTTACAGCGTGAAGAATTATCGCCAATCGAAGAAGCGATGGCCTATGGAAAATTGCTCGAACTTCACAATTTAACGCAGGAAGCACTTGCCCAACGGCTTGGAAAAGGGCAATCAACCGTAGCCAATAAGCTACGATTGCTAAAATTGCCACAGGAGGTCCGTGAGGCGCTGCTAAATAAGCAAATAACCGAGAGGCATGCCCGCTCTCTCATTGCATTAAAGGAGCCGGAAAAGCAAATTAAGCTCCTCACTGAAATTATCGAGAAAAATTTCAATGTAAATCAAACAGAAGAACGCGTCTTGAAGCTTCTCGAAGAAAAAAATCTTCCTCCAAAGCCGAAAAGAAAAGCGTTCAGCAAAGATATGAGAATTGCGGTCAATACGATTCGTCAGTCCCTTACGATGGTATCGGACAGCGGCATCAATCTCGATGCCGAAGAAGAGGAATTTGATGGCTATTATCAATTTACGATCCGCATTCCAAAGAAAAAATAAAAATCATCACAACCGAACGAATGTTTGTTCGGTTTTTTGTTTTGGATTTTTCACCTTGGAATATTTTTAGAAAAAAAACTACTTTCAATCATTTTCATGATAAAATAGATCGTGGCTGTTTTTTGATAAACCGTTTCACAGATTGATAATTTCGTTGAGATATTCAACTTTTGAAGTAAAAATAAAGAGGTAGGTGACATCGTGGGCAAAATTATTGCAATCGCGAATCAAAAAGGAGGAGTTGGTAAAACAACTACTTCTGTCAATCTCGGAGCCTGCTTAGCATACATAGGAAAAAAAGTTTTATTGGTGGACATTGATCCTCAAGGAAATGCTACTAGCGGAATCGGTATTGAAAAAGCCGATGTAGATCAATGCATTTATGATGTTTTAGTAGACGATGTGGAAGCGAAAGATGTCATTAAGCCGACTGTTGTAGATAATCTGTATGCCATTCCGGCCACGATACAATTGGCAGGAGCGGAAATAGAGCTTGTCCCGACCATTTCCCGAGAAGTTCGCTTAAAACGGGCCCTTGAAGAAGTGAAGGACAATTATGACTACGTTATTATTGATTGCCCCCCCTCATTAGGACTATTAACCATAAATGCTCTAACGGCTTCTGATGCGGTATTAATTCCTGTTCAATGCGAATATTACGCATTGGAGGGCCTTAGCCAGCTTCTTAATACTGTAAGGCTTGTTCAAAAACATTTAAATCAGGATTTAAAAATCGAAGGCGTCCTTTTGACAATGTTGGATGCCAGAACGAATCTTGGCCTGCAAGTCATTGAAGAAGTGAAAAAATACTTTCAGGATAAAGTATATAAAACAATCATTCCTAGAAATGTACGTTTAAGCGAAGCACCGAGTCATGGCGAACCGATTATTATTTACGATTCAAAATCGCGCGGGGCAGAAGTATATGTAGACCTTGCAAAGGAAGTGGTTTCTCATGGCTAAAGGATTAGGAAAAGGTTTGAATGCTTTTTTTCCGAAAATGGAAGCTGACATAGAAGAAACAATCCGTGAAATCAAGGTGAAGGAACTTCGACCCAATCCATACCAGCCAAGAAAAGTTTTTGAGCCGGAAGCAATTGAAGAATTAAAATTATCCATTCTTGAGCATGGAATCCTGCAGCCACTTGTCGTTCGGAAGAGCATAAAAGGGTATGAAATCGTTGTCGGCGAAAGGCGGTTTCGCGCAGCAAAGGAAGCAAAGCTGGAAACTGTTCCAGCCGTAATCAGAGAGCTGACTGAACAGCAAATGATGGAGTTGGCTGTCCTTGAGAATCTGCAACGTGAAGATTTAAATCCGATCGAGGAAGCGCTTGCCTACCAAACCTTGATGGAAAAATTAAAATTCACCCAGGAAGAAGTAGCAAAGCGCCTTGGCAAGAGCCGTCCCCATGTTGCAAATCACATCCGCCTCCTTTCCCTTCCACAAAAGGTTCAGGAACTGATTTCTGGCGGGAAAATTTCAATGGGACATGGCAGGGCACTGCTTGGTCTGAGGCAAAAAACAAAAATTGCTATGATGGTGGAAAGAATTTTAAAGGAAAATTTAAATGTCCGTCAATTGGAAAAGCTGATACAACTCACGAATGAAAATGTTTCACGTGAAACAAAAAATACGGATAAGAAAAAAGATGTGTTCATTAAGGAACGAGAACATTCGCTTCGGGAGAAATTTGGGACTTCCGTTACGATAAAGCAATCGAAAAATAAAGGGAAAATAGAGATTGAATTCTTTTCGGGCGATGACCTGGAAAGGATATTGGATCTGCTCGGTCGAGATTCTATGTAAACCATCTGTTGATGGTTTGTTTTTTTTCAAAAACAATCAATAGCGTTGAAATAGAATGATTGAATCATATATTGAAAGATTAAAAGGTGAGGAATTTGTTTTTACTCGGAACGCTCGTGAATGGAGCTCTAATAATAATTGGAACACTACTTGGGAAACTATTTCATCGGATACCAGAAGGAATGAAAGTAACCATAATGCATGCTATTGGATTAGCTGTAATGGTGTTGGGCTTGCAAATGGGGTTAAAAAGCGACAATTTTCTGATTGTGATTTTAAGTTTAGTCATAGGAGCAGTTCTAGGAGAGGCTTGGGCTTTAGAGGATAAATTAAATTCCCTGGGTGTGTGGCTGGAAAAGAAAATAGGCTCAAACGGAAAAGGAAGTATTTCAGAAGGGTTCGTGACAGCGACCTTGATTTTTGTGATTGGAGCCATGGCCATCATCGGTGCCCTTGATAGTGGTATTAGAGGCGATCATTCGGTTCTTTATACAAAATCGATCATTGATGGATTTACATCCATCATCCTCACGACCACGCTTGGTATTGGCGTATTGTTTTCTGCAATTCCCGTGATGCTCTATGAAGGATTAATTGCGTTATTTGCAACGCAAATTAACGTAATTGTTCCACAGGCTCTCCTGAATCAATTTATTACTGAAATGACTTCTGCAGGTGGGATTATGATTTTTGCGATTGGATTAAATTTAACAGGATTGATAAAGATAAAAGTTGCTAACTTGCTGCCTGCTATTCTCGTAACTGGTATAATTGTGTCCTTCTTATATGAATATCACCGTTTTTTTAACTAATTAGAATTTATTCCCAGAAATCTTGAAACAGGAAATCGGCAATCTGCTATTTCCTGTTTTTATAAAATTAGTGATAACTGTGAAACCGTGCAATCAGTTAGTGTGCTCCCGAGTTCGGTCCTGGTCTACTGCCCAGTTAAATTCAGTCCAGGCCGGCTTTCTTGGATAATGGATGGCAGCCATATATATCCCGTTTGCAATTGTTTTAGCCATTTTAAGCACTAAACTTAAACGAGTATTTTGCAACACGAAAAATTCCATAAAACCACTGACATTTACTATTCCCGTAATGTGCAACTCCCCAACCTCAGGAAGTTCTTTATTAACACCCGCACCAGGCTTTACAGGACCATCTTCAAGTTGGATAAAACCAACGCTTTTAAATCTTCCAAGACAGGCATCAATCCCAATAATAAAAGGATGATAATGTTTTTCATTTATTTCTTTAAGTTTATCTGCAAGATTGACTGCATGAATGGGATCATCCAGTGTTCCGTATACATAAAAAGATGGAACTTTCTTTTCTTCCAATAAAGTACCTACCAGAGGTCCCAATGAATCGCCGGTCGAACGATCGGTCCCGATACACACGATTACGATCGGCCTGCTGGCTAAGGAAGGCAAATATGAGATTAATTCCGTTGCCAACTTGTTATCAGCTTGAAGGTCATCATGAAGAATCCTTGCGCCGGCCCTCCTATCAAAAAAGCTTGGTTTTAGATTCATTCAGTCCACTCCTTAGTCTTAGTAGTAACAGTATACGGAAAATTCTTGTAATCTATACATACCTATAATATGAAACGGATAAACACGGCCAATAGTAGCAGAAATGAGCTTTTAGTGTTCAAATAAAAGCAAAATTGGTTTATTGTCTATCAAGTTGAGAGAGAAATTGTTAAAATAGATTTGCTTTGTTATGGTAAAAGGATAAAAGTATTTGAGGTGAAAAAATGGGTTCTAAACAAAGTATTATTCAAAACCTATCGAAAACATTCCAAAATGAGAACACCTGGGTTGGGATAGGAGAAGGTTTAGTTAAAATTATGGCAATCATTATTTTATCGAATCTCGTCATAAAGATTGGCAAGATTACGATTCATAATATGTTTAAATTGAGAAGCCGGTCGCCATTAAGAGTCTCAGAACGTCGCGAAGCAACTATGGAGAAGCTTCTGGATAACATTCTTTCCTATGTTGTATACTTCGCCTCGTTCATGATGATTTTATCTACATTAACTATTGATGTTAAGCCGCTGCTCGCAGGGGCAGGCATACTTGGCTTGGCTGTAGGGTTCGGTGCTCAAAATCTTGTAAAGGATATTATCACTGGATTTTTTATCATCTTTGAAGATCAATTCTCGGTTGGGGACCATATACGGGTAGGACAGTTTGAAGGAAATGTGGAATCCATCGGATTACGAACCACCAAGATAAAAAACTGGACCGGTGAATTACATATTCTTCCAAATGGTAGCATCAACCAAGTAACCAATTTTTCATTAAATAACAGTGTATCAGTAGTTGATGTCGGCATTGCTTATGAAGAAGACATCGATAAAGCGGAAAAGGTCATTCAGGAGCTACTAGTGAAACTTCCTCAACAATATGAAGACCTAATAAAAGTTCCGGAGCTATTGGGTGTACAAAATCTTGGACCATCTGAAATTGTCCTTAGAATTATTGCAGAAACGCTACCAATGCGCCACTTTTATATGGCCAGAATGCTTAGAAAAGAAATAAAAATGGCACTAGATGCTAATGGTATTGAAATTCCATTCCCTCGTCTTGTCATGTATTCTAGACAAAATGAAACGAAGGAACCGGGATCGAATTAATTTGCGCCAGCAGGAAATTCACACGAAGAACTAGGAAAGGGTGAAATAAGATGGAGCAAAAGGAATTTTTCCTCAATGATGTGGTGGAAATGAAAAAAGCACATCCGTGCGGAGCAAATCGCTGGAAGGTGATCCGTATGGGGATGGATATTCGCATTAAGTGTGAAGGATGCGGACATAGCGTTCTAATTCCAAGAAAAGAATTTGCCCGTAAAATCAAGAAAATACTGGAGCGGCATGAAGGAGAATAAACTTCATGCTTTTTTTTTCGGCACATTTATATTAATCTTAGAAAAAAGGCGTAAGTGCCCTGGTAGCCCCGATAAAGAAGACTTGGTTCTGCGTTAGCAGAACCTTAGTCGCACTTATGCGAGCGTAGCGTAGCCAAGCGCAGGCCGACTAAAATCGCCGCGTCCTGCGGCAACGTCGGCACTAGGACATCCTGTCCGTCGAAGGGCCTGCAGGTGAAGTCGTTCTTTGACTTCAACGGAAGGACCGAAGCGACCTCGAGGGGCTGGGCGCTGGAGCTGGATTACTATAAACCTATTTCGAGTTATCAACAATGTAAAATTTAATAAGTACTTAGCGATAAAAAAAGTAAATTTTTAGGGGGAGGGGCTGAAGATATGAATGATATTCGACAATCGGCCTGTCCGTTAAATTGTTGGGATAGCTGTGGTTTTCATGTAACCGTCGAAAATGGAAAAGTAGTAAAGGTGGACGGTGATCCAACTCACCCTATTACAAAAGGGAAAATTTGCGGTCGGGGACGAATGCTTGAGACAAGAGCGAATTCACCCGAGAGGCTGTTATATCCACTGAAAAAAATAAACGGTGAATTTAAGAGGATTTCCTGGGAGACGGCTCTCGATGAGATCTCCGGACATTTGAAAGAAATTAAGGAAAAATACGGTCCGTTGGCAGTTCTTCACAGCCATGATTATGCCAATAACGGGTTGTTGAAAAATTTGGACCAGCGTTTTTTTAATTGTTTTGGCGGTGTAACCGAGCTAACAGGCTCTCTTTGCTGGGGGTCTGGAATTGAAGCTCAAAAATGGGATTTTGGCGATGCATACAGCCATGGCCCGGAGGATGTGCTTGCGAGCAAAAATATTGTGGTCTGGGGAAGGAATGTCGCCAGAACGAATATGCATTTTTATCAAATGCTTCAAAAAGCACAAAAACAGGGTGCACGCTTGATTGTAATCGATCCGCTCTACAACGCAACAGCTAAAATGGCGGATGATTTTATCACGGTGAAACCGGGCATGGACGGGTTGTTAGCAGCGGGAATCATGAAAGAAATCATTCGACTCGGATTGGAGGATCATTCCTTTATTGACGCACATACTGAAGGGTATGAGGATTTGCTCGAACTTTTGGAAGGCACTAGCATGGCGTCCATAAGTGAAATGACAGAAGTTTCTATTGAGGAAATGACTCGCCTGGCGTATGTGTTTACGGATAAACCTACCTCCACCTACATGGGTCTTGGAATGCAGCGATATAAAAATGGAGGAAATACGATTCGGTTGATTGATGCGCTTGTTGCCATCAGCGGAAATGTGGGGATCAAGGGGGGAGGCGCTAATTATGCGAACCTCCAGGTCGGCCAAAGCTTTAGCTTCGATCAAATAGCCCTTTCCCACCGCAAGGAGCAAAAGCGGCAATTTACGATGATGAAGCAGGCGGAAGAAATATTGTCGGCAGTAAATCCAGCCATCCACATGATTATCGTTACGTGTGGAAATCCACTCACACAGGTGCCCGATACAAATAGAGTAAAGGAAGCTTTTGCGTCAGTCTCGAAGTTGATTGTTATAGAACAATTTATGACTGACACAGCGATGCTTGCGGATTATGTACTTCCGGCGGCCGCTTCGTTTGAAGAAGAGGACATTTACTATTCCTCCATGTATCATCATTACGTCAATTATGGACCGAAATTGGTGGAATCTCCGGGAGAAGCAAAGCCGGATTTATGGATTTGGACACAGTTGGCAAACCGTTTGGGATTTGGAGATGAGTTTCATTTCACGCGGGATCAATGGTTGACAATGGGGCTTGAGTTACTGGATTCAAATGGGAAGACTTTGGAAGCGTTGAAGCAAAATCATTGGCTTGAGTTGCCTGTAAAAAAAATTCCTTGGCAAGATCATGTGTTTAAAACTGCATCGGGGAAATATGAGTTCACCTCCCAGCTAGGGAAGACTAAGGACGGAAACGGTCGTCTGAAGCTTTCGTTGCCTGAGGAGTCAAAATGGACCGACAAGAAGTTGGCCCATGAGTTCCCTTTCTCGCTGTTAACGATTCACCCGTTACGATCCAACCATTCGCAAAACTATCACTTGTATAGCAAAGAACCCGAAGTGAAAATCGAAGTGGCACAAAACATTGCTGATGACCTGCGACTGCAGGAAGGAGACAGGGCAAGGGTTTGGAACAAACGCGGGGAGATAGAAGGTTTTATTTCTATCTTAAAAAAAGGTCATCCGAATACCATCAACATCGATGAAGGCATTTGGAGCCGATTTGGAGGCTCGGTTAATACCCTGACGTCAAGCAGTGAATCCGACAATGGCCTTGGGAGCACTTTGTATGATTGCCTCGTTAATCTGGAGAAGGTTTTATAAATTCACTAAAAAGGGCGCTGTTTTCGGGCGCCCTTTTTATTTGATGCGGCAACTCTTGTCTTTTTACCTGCAAATGCCTATAATTGTGAGAGGCTTTTTAAACGTAAATAAATAGCAATTATTTTGTATTTTATAGATGCAAATGATTAAGAGGAGTGAATCCGGAATGGCTTTAACAGCTGGAATTGTTGGGTTGCCGAACGTTGGTAAATCCACTTTGTTTAATGCGATTACACAGGCAGGAGCTGAATCCGCCAACTATCCGTTCTGTACCATTGATCCGAATGTTGGCATCGTGGAAGTTCCCGATCCGCGTTTAACAAAATTGACAGAACTTGTTCAACCGAAAAAAACAGTGCCCACGACATTTGAATTCACAGATATTGCAGGGATTGTGAAGGGTGCAAGCAAAGGTGAAGGATTAGGGAACAAATTCCTTTCTCATATCCGTGAAGTGGATGCGATTTGCCAGGTTGTGCGTTGCTTTGCGGACGATAATATCACGCATGATTATGGGAAAGTTGATCCGATTGATGATATCGAAGTGATTAATTTAGAATTAATCCTTGCTGATATGGAATCTGTTGAAAAGCGAATTAGCCGTATGGAAAAACTAGCCAAACAAAAAGATAAAGATGCAGTAAACGAGTTACCTATTCTCGTTAAATTACGTGAAGCATTTGAAAATGAACAGCCGGCACGTGCGGTTGAATTTACAGATGAAGAAGCGAAAATTGCCAAAGGTCTTCACTTGTTAACGACGAAACCGATGCTTTATGTGGCGAACGTAAGCGAGGACGACGTTTCCGATCCGTCTGAAAATGAATACGTCCAAAAAGTACGCGAATTTGCTCAAAAAGACAACGCTGAAGTAATCGTAATTTGTGCGAAGATTGAAGAGGAAATTGCCGAGCTTGACGGTGATGAAAAGAAAATGTTCCTGCAAGAGCTTGATATCGAGGAATCTGGACTAGACCAATTGATCCGTGCGGCATACAGTTTATTGGGACTGGCCACTTACTTTACCGCAGGTGTTCAAGAGGTTCGCGCCTGGACATTCCGCCGAGGAATGAAGGCACCCCAATGCGCAGGTATCATCCACTCCGATTTTGAAAGAGGCTTTATCCGTGCTGAAACGGTTTCCTATGATGATCTTTTAGCAGGAGGAACAATGGTTGCTGCCCGTGAAGCCGGTAAAGTAAGACTTGAAGGAAAAGAATACGAAGTAAAAGATGGCGATGTCATCCACTTCCGCTTTAACGTATAAATAATTGGCTCTGCAGGTATTTCTGCAGAGCTTTTTAATTTTCTTCATGGATAATCCCTAGAAGAAACAATGGGAGTGTTATATAATTCGATAAGAAGTACATTTATCCGCTTTTTCTAGTGGAAAGGAAGGCAGGAATGGCACTTTGTTTGAAAATGATTTGAATGTATATGACCATTTGGATGAGCTGCGCAAACGATTAATCATTACGGTGTTGGCATTCGTGGTATTCCTTGTTCTTGGACTCGTTTATTCGAAGAATATTTATCTTTTTTTTATGGGCAATCTTGGGTATAAACTGCTCGTGTTGGGACCTAGCGATATTATTTGGATTTATTTCCATTTGGCAACCGTTGTCGCAGTTGGAGGAACGATTCCGATAGCGGCATGGCAGCTATGGTTATTTATTAAGCCGGCGTTAGAAGAAAATGAGAGAAAAATTGCATTGGCCTATATCCCTGCCTTGTTTTTGTTGTTTATTAGTGGATTGGCGTTTGGCTACTTTTTTATCTTTCCCAACCTGATGAAATTCCTTCTTCACCTGGGCGAGGGATTAGTTGTAACTTCCTTTACTGCAGAGAAATACTTCAGTTTTTTAATTAATATGACATTTCCGTTCGGTCTTGCATTCGAATTGCCGCCAGTCCTCATGTTATTAACGACATTGGGATTCGTTAATCCGTATACAATTGGGAAGCTGAGAAAGTATGCCTATTTGATCTTAGTGATTATTGCATCGATGATTTCTCCTCCTGAAATCATGTCCCATCTCTCGGTTGCGGTACCATTGATTTTTATCTATGAAATAAGCGTATTCTTTTCTAAAAATGTGTATAAAAGAAGGCTGAAATACCTGGAACTAGCCGAGCGAGAAAATGAATTGCAAATTGAAGATAGCCCGCAATAAAAAATCGGGAAGAATTGAAGAGGCTGACCCTTTGCTTTTGAGTCAGTCTCTTTTTGTTGAAAGCAATCAAATAGGGGACATTGCAATAACAGGAATTGTATGCTATAATTTGAACTTGTGAGTAATGAACAATTGCTCCTTGCCCGTAATAGGGCCGTCTAGACCAAAAGGAGGTGACAGAGATGAGAAAGTACGAAATTATGTACATCATCCGCCCGAACATTGAAGAGGAAGCGAAAAAAGCTCTAGTTGAGCGTTTTAACACAATCTTAACTGATAATGGTGCGGAAAGTGTTGAAACAAAGGATTGGGGTAAACGCCGTCTTGCTTACGAAATCAATGATTTACGTGACGGATACTACCAAATCACGAAGGTTCAAGCTGACTCAGCAGCGGTTCAAGAATTTTCCCGCTTAGCAAAAATCAGCGAAGACATCATTCGCCATATCGTTATTAAAGAAGAAGAATAAGACTATATAAACGCTTTCTAAATAAATGTTTCACATGAAACATTTATGGGGAGAAAAGGAGTTGATTCTGATGATGAATCGTGTTATTCTTGTCGGCCGTTTGACAAAGGATCCTGAACTGCGCTACACCCCGAACGGTGTTCCCGTTGCAACTTTTACTCTTGCTGTAAATCGTTCTTTTACGAATCAGCAGGGTGAAAAAGAAACGGACTTCATTAACTGTGTTGTTTGGCGTCGTCCCGCTGAAAATGTTGCTAACTTTTTGAAAAAAGGTAGCCTTGCTGGTGTGGATGGACGTGTGCAAACACGTAACTATGATGGACAAGACGGTAAGCGTGTATATGTGACAGAAATTTTGGCAGAGAGTGTTCAATTTCTTGAACCGAAAAGCTCTTCTGGTAATAGGAACGACAACGACCAGTACGGCGCACCAAGAGAACAGGGTAACCCATTTGGGAACAGCAATCAGAATCAACGCCCAAACCCAAACAACAACAATAATCAAGGTTATACGAGAGTGGACGAAGATCCATTTGCAGGTAGCGGCCAAATCGATATCTCTGATGATGATCTGCCATTTTAACCTTGCGTGAATAATAAAACAATATAAAAAGGAGGGAATTAACCATGGCAATGGGAGGACGTAAAGGTGGACGTGCTAAGCGCCGTAAAGTTTGTTACTTTACTGCACACGGAATCACTAAAATCGATTATAAAGATATCGATCTTTTGAAGAAGTTTATTTCTGAACGCGGTAAAATTTTACCACGTCGTGTAACTGGTACTCATGCGAAATACCAACGTAAATTAACAATTGCGATCAAGCGTGCACGTATGATGGCTTTGTTACCATATGTTTCAGGTGAATAATAAAGCAAATAAAAGGCAGCAGGGGGCATCCCTTGCTGCCTTTTACTATCATCTTTAGGGATATGAAGATAGAATTGAAATGATGGTAGTTGAATCCGTCGGCGCTTCTAGCTAAAATAGAGCTAATAGTGTTTAATCTAAGAAAGTTATGTGACCCCCCGCCCATTTGGCAAGGGGAAATCCTATGAGGTGAAAAGGTGAAAAATGTCCGTAGATTAACGGAAGGGGCTATACTGTTAGCCGCCTTTACTGTGTTGCTTTTAATAACGGTATACGTACCGCTTCTTGCAGTGGTGGTAAACCTATTTTTGCCCGTTCCATTTATTTTATTTGCAGCAAAGAACGAATGGAAATTTACGTTTGTCTTTTTTATCGCTTCTATGTTAATTTCTGTTATTGCTGGAGCTATGATTGCTTTGCCTTTGACCATTTTATACGGAATTACTGGTGGAGTAATCGGATATCTTCTTCAAAAAAATAAGAGCAGGACAGTAATTTTCCTTCTCAGTTCATTGACATTTTTAATTTTGGTTGTCGCACAATATGCAGTGAGCGTTGCTTTTTTTAAAGTGAATGTCATTCAGGATTCAATCAAAATGCTCCATGACTCACTTAATCAATCGTCTAGCATGATGAAAAATTTGGGACAGGAAAAGGCCAGCAAAAAAAGTATTGATCAAATGAAAGAAGCAATTGATTTAGCTCCTACCATCATTCCAAGCATCTTTGTGATGTCATCCTTTTTCATGGTCTTTTTGATTCAAGCTGTTTCCATGCCGATTGTAAGGAGATTCGGTATTAAGGTAGAGAAGTGGAAACCGTTTCGGGATATTTTGTTGCCTAAAAGTTTATTGTGGTACTACTTGATTACCATGATAGTCAGCATGCTAACGCATCCGGTAAAAGGCAGTTATCTATTTATGGTTTTAATCAATCTTACATATATATTGCAGCTGTTTATGATGATACAAGGAATTTCGTTTGTTTTTTATTTTTTCCACCGACGAGGGACACCAAAGGCAATTCCTGTCATCATCACAGTTTTCTCTTTTATCATGCCGATTTTTATGAATATTGTCAGGATTTTAGGTATAATTGATTTAGGATTTGATTTGAGAAAGCGCCTGGAAAATAAAAAATAAATATCAATTCAATTTAGGAGCTGAAGACATGCCTGCATATTTAGAAAAACGATCGATTCGTTATCCTTTTTATGGATTAATGGGCGTGACATTGGTGCTCCTTGGAGTTCTGTCTTTATATAATTGGATCATCACCGTTGCTGGATTGCTGCTGATGATTTTGCCAATCTACTACATGGTCATCCTCGATAACAAGCAACGCGAGGAAGTGGAAGAATATATTTCCACCCTTTCCTACAGAGTGAAACGAGTAGGGGAAGAAGCGTTGATGGGCATGCCGATTGGGATTATGCTCATTAATGATGAGTATTATATTCAGTGGACCAACCCTTTTCTGGCATCCTGCTTTGATGAGGATACACTAGTGGGAAGATCCCTGTATGATGTTGCGGATGCTTTGATTCCACTAATTAAACAGGAAGTGGAAACGGAAATCATTACGCTTCATGATCGAAAATTTCGTGTGATACATAAACCGGAAGAAAGACTTCTATACTTTTTCGATGTGACAGAACAAACGGAAATTGAGAAATTGTATCGGGAGGAACGCACTGCGATTGCGATTATCTTTCTCGATAATTACGATGAATTGACTCAGGGGATGGATGACCAGATGCGTAGCAGCATCAATAATTTGGTCACTTCCATCTTGAATAAATGGGCGCAGGATAACGGTATCTTTTTAAAAAGAATTTCATCTGAACGGTTTATTGCCGTTTTTAATGAACATATCCTGCAACTGCTCGAGAAAGCAAAATTCTCGATTCTTGATGAAGTAAGAGAACAAACTTCGAAACAAAACGTTTCCTTGACGTTAAGCATCGGGGTTGGGGCGGGGGTATCGTCGCTTCCCGAACTGGGTACCCTTGCGCAATCAAGCCTTGATTTGGCTCTGGGAAGAGGCGGAGACCAGGCTGCGATGAAGCAGACCAGTGGCAAAGTGAAGTTTTACGGTGGTAAGACAAATCCGATTGAGAAACGGACGAGGGTGAGGGCACGAGTCATTTCCCACGCCTTAAAGGAATTAATCGCTGAAAGCGATAAAGTAATTGTAATGGGCCATAAAAATCCTGATATGGATGCAATAGGCTCAGCAATCGGAATTAATAAAGTAGCACAGATGAATCAGCGTGAAGGATACATCGTCGTCAACTTCCAGGAAATCGATACCGGAGTAAAAAGGCTTGTCGAAGAAACTCAGCAGCATGGGGAATTGTACTCTCGTTTCATCAGTCCCGAGGAAGCGATGGAAATTGCCACGGAAGATACACTGCTTGTCATTGTTGATACACACAAGCCTTCAATGGTCATCGATGAAAGGCTGCTTTATAAGATAGATAATGTTGTCGTGATTGACCATCACCGTAGGGGCGAGGATTTTATTAAAAATCCACTTCTTGTCTATATGGAGCCATATGCTTCATCTACGGCTGAACTTGTTACTGAACTGTTGGAATACCAACCTAAGCGTGGAAAGATTGATATGCTTGAAGCGACTGCATTGCTTGCGGGCATTATCGTCGATACGAAAAGCTTCACTCTCAGGACGGGCTCGAGAACGTTTGATGCTGCCTCCTATTTGCGGGCGCAAGGTGCCGATACCGTTCTCGTTCAGAAATTTTTAAAGGAAGATGTAGAAACATATATAAAAAGATCAAAGCTTATTGAATCGGTATCTTTTTATCGCGAAGGTTTGGCCATTGCCAGGGGCGAAGATAATCAAATTCATGATCAAGTCCTTATTGCGCAAGCTGCAGATACATTGTTGACGATGGATGGTGTATTGGCTTCTTTCGTTCTTTCCAGGAGGAATGACGATATCATCGGCATCAGTGCCAGATCGCTCGGCTCTGTGAATGTGCAGGTCATCATGGAGAATCTTCATGGGGGCGGCCATTTGACGAATGCTGCCACACAGCTTGAGAACATATCGCTCAACGATGCAGAGATTCTGCTTAAACAAGCGATTGATGAATATTTTGAAGGAGGAAAAAAAGAATGAAAGTCATTTTTTTAAAAGATGTTAAAGGCAAAGGCAAAAAAGGCGAAGTAAAAAACGTGGCTGATGGCTACGCACATAACTTTTTAATTAAGCAAGGCCTGGCGATCGAAGCAAACCAGGCGAACACGAGCACACTGTCTGCCCAAAAGAAAAAAGAAGAAAAACTGGCAGCACAGGAGCTTGAGGAAGCGAAGAAACTTAAAGAAGAATTGGATAAAATAACAGTTGAACTAACAGCAAAAGCGGGTGAAGGCGGCCGTTTATTCGGTTCCATCACAACAAAGCAAATTGCGGAAGAATTGCAAAAGAAGCATGGCATTAAAATTGATAAGCGTAAAATGGAATTGGAAGATGCAATCCGTTCCTTAGGGCATACAAAGGTACCGGTTAAGCTTTACCATGACGTCGTTGCTTCACTAACTGTGAGCGTGAAAGAAGTAAACTAAATTTGGCAGTGCGTTTTTATCGCCAACCATGGTAAAATAGAATAGTTGAAAAGAAATGTGATCGGTTTTGGCTGATCACTTTTTTCTTAGCCATTTATGTGTCAGTGCCAGTGGTTGGCACCGCATTTTATATAAGGAATTTTTATGTATTGAAAAATAGGGGGTTGGATCGATGAGCGATTTATTAGCAGACCGTCTGCCGCCGCAAAATGTAGAGGCTGAACAGGCTGTATTGGGTGCCATATTCCTAGAACCATCATCTTTAACCATGGCATCGGAAATGCTGATTCCTGAAGATTTTTACAGGGCAGCCCACCAAAAAATATTTAATGTCATGCTAAAGCTTAATGACCATGGAAAAGCGGTTGACTTGATTACAGTAACAGAGGAATTGGCTGCAACCAAGTTGCTTGAAGATACTGGCGGTGTCGGATATTTGAGTGAACTGGCAGCTTCAGTTCCAACGGCTGCGAATATTGAATATTATGCCCGAATTGTCGAGGAAAAATCACTTCTGCGCCGCTTAATCCGTACAGCAACCGGAATTGC
>JAUZPT010000020.1 GCA_030705745.1 Bacillota bacterium
CTATCCATCGATGAAGATTAATCGCAAAACTAAAAGAGAAATCCGTAAAGCTCAGCTTTACGGATTTCTTACATTCAAATATGCCGTTGACTTCCGAAAAATCATTCCTGATTATTTGGTGATGGGGTTGCTTTTTCAAAGCACTCAAAACACAGCAGTGTACCATCGGCTGACTTTTCACCTGAGAAAAAACCATCAAAACAAAAAAGTTCCTTTCCGCACGATAAGCAATTTCCAATTAACTCTGTCATCTGATCTCCCCCTTCAGTTTAGGCTATTAAAAATATCATTCGGAAAGTGTGATGGGCCTCACTAAGTTGCAATATGGATCTATTTTATAATACAAGAGAAGTAAAAGAATATTTAGGGAGTGAATATAATGAGAACTTTTACAGCCACCGTTAATGTACCAGATTATCCACCGAGAGAAAAGCATCCAATCATTTTTAAAACGTTCGATGAATTGAACAGCGGAGAAACGATGCAAATCATCAACGACCATGATCCAAGACCGTTGCTTTATCAGTTTATGATGGAACGACCAGAACAATTTAATTGGAACTACCTCGAAGAAGGCCCAGAAATCTGGAAGGTTGCCATTGATAAAAAATAATCGCTTGGCCTCCCGTTCGACAAATTGAACTCTTTAATTTTCTAATTGTACTCTCTATTCTATATGAAATCATTGACAGCGGAAATCATTCCGCTGTATTTTTTTTCCTTGATGCTCACTTGACACCATTATTCAGAAAAATATGATAAAATGAATTGTCTATGATTTAAAGGGGTGAAATGGATGAGTGCAAAGCGTGAGCAAACTGAAAGAGATTTTCTGGAGTACGTTCGGAAAATGTCGGCCTATAACGAGGCTTTGGCGTTAATTTATTGGGATATGAGGACAGGTGCGCCGAAGCAGGGGATTGAACAGCGTTCCGAAGTAGTCGGAATGCTTTCATCGGAAGTGTTTAAAATGTCCACCTCTGAGGAGATGGCCGCATACATAGCAAATCTTTCAAAAAGTGAACTTTCGGAAGTAACGAGCAAGATCCTTGAGGAATGCAAAAAAGAATATGACCGAAATAGAAAAATCCCTGCAGAAGAATATCGGGAATATGTCGTCCTTCAGTCGAAGGCAGAAAGTATATGGGCGGAAGCCAGATCAAAATCTGACTTTGAAATGTTCCGTCCTTATTTGGAAAAATTGGTGACCCTGAATAAAAAGTTTATTGAGTATTGGGGCTACAAAGGAAACAAGTATAACACTTTGCTTGAGATGTATGAACCAGGCATCACCGTCGAAATACTTGATCAAGTATTCGGTGAACTCCGAGAAAAAATTGTCCCGCTTGTAAAACAGATTTCTGAATCTGAACAAAAGCCTAATACTGATTTCCTTTTCACTTCTTTTCCAAAAGAGAAACAACGCGAGTTCAGCTTGGAAATTCTAAAACAAATGGGCTATAACTTTGAAGCAGGCCGTCTTGATGATACCGTCCATCCTTTTGCTATTGGGTTAAATCCAGGGGATGTTCGCGTAACGACAAGATACGATGAAAATGATTTCCGAACAGCGGTATTTGGTACGATTCATGAAGGAGGACATGCGTTATACGAGCAAAACATTTCAAAAGACTTAATTGGAACACCGTTGTGCTCGGGTACATCAATGGGAATTCATGAATCACAATCCTTATTTTATGAAAATTTTGTCGGGCGTAATTTTTCATTTTGGAAGAACAATTATGAACTGTTAAAAAAACATGCAAGCAGGCAGTTCGATGACGTTGGCATGGAGGACTTCTACAAGGCGATCAATGAATCGAAGCCGTCGCTGATCAGAATTGAAGCGGATGAATTAACCTATCCATTGCACGTTATCATTCGCTACGAAATCGAAAAGGGTCTTTTTAATGATGAGATGGAAGTAAAAGATTTGCCGGAAATTTGGAACGACATGTACGAAAAATATTTGGGAGTTCGACCGGAAAGCGATGCAGAAGGTGTTCTCCAGGATGTTCACTGGTCAGGTGGAAGCTTTGGGTATTTTCCTTCCTATGCGCTAGGGTATATGTATGCCGCACAATTCAAGCATAAAATGGTAGAGGAAATTCCTGATTTTGATTTGTTGCTCGAAGAGGGAAATCTCCTTCCGATAAAAGAATGGTTTACGAGGAATGTCCATCAGTACGGAAAAATGAAAAAACCTCTCGATATCCTTAAGGATGTGACCGGAGAGGGATTGAATGCAAAATATTTAACCGATTACCTGTACGAAAAGTATGGAAAGGTTTATCAGCTAGAGGTATAACGTTAAAAACAAAAATGGAGCCGTTGGGCTCCATTTTTGTGTCCTTGTTACCAAGTTTTAAATCCTTTCGAACCCAAAGGTGCGTCTCGGATGATATCGATAAACGGAATAGTGTAGGCAAACAGGATAAGGATGATTGTTAGGCCGATCCACAGCTTCCAATTTTCCAAAACCATTGGAGTTTTTTCGGCATTAGGATCTGTTTCGCCAACCGGAAATTCTTCTTCTCCTTTAGGAGCAAAGAAGGCCAAGTTTACGAAAATGATTAGGACAAGAATAATGCCAAGGAATAAAATCGAGCCTCCAATTGCTTGTGCAATTTGGTATGGAATCCATTCAGCTGCCTGTTTTGCACCATTGTATAAAGAGAAGGCAGAACGTCTTGGTGCGCCTAAAAGTCCTTCAGCGTGCATCGACCCGGACATGAAGGTCATTCCAGTTAACCAGACCCAGGCTTGAATAATGGCTAATTTATTCATTGCTTTTGATAACTTTCGTCCCGTTAAATGCGGAATTAGCCAATAAGAGATTCCGAAGAACGTTAGAACTACCGAAGTAGCAAGTGTTAAATGAAAATGTCCAGTAATCCAAATAGTGTTATGGACAACCTGGTCCATTTGATTGGACGCATTGACAATTCCGCCAGCACCTGCCGGGATAAACGCAGCCATCCCTATAAACGGTACAGTAAAACGGGCATCGCCCCATGGAAGCTTTTTAATCCAGCCGAATAACCCTTCCGCGCCTTTTGCACGGCCTGCGGATTCAAAGGTTGCGAACATAGAGAATGCTGTCATCAAGGATGGTATTACAACTAAGAAGGTCAATATTACTTGGAAGAACTTCCAAGCAGGATCAATTCCGGGCTCGGTTAATTGATGATGAAATCCAACCGGAATAGAGAATAACAGGAACAAAAGAAAAGATAATCTTGCCAGTGAATCAGAGAAAATTTTTCCGCCAATGATCTTTGGAATGACAGCATACCAACACATATAAGCCGGAAGGAGCCAGAAGTAAACTAGCGGATGTCCGAAATACCAGAATAGGGTACGGCTTTCCAAGACATTCACCCGGTCCACTAATCCGAGGGACCAAGGCAGCAGCTGGAATAAAACCTCTGCAGCGACTCCAAGAGAGCATACGAACCAAAGGACAGTATTGACTACAGCCATGAAACTTAATAACGGACCTGGTTTGCCCGGATTTGCTTTGCGCCATTTTGCATACGTCATTATTTGAGCAGCCCCGTCAATCCAGCTGCCGACAACGACAAATGTTAAACCTGCATAGAAAATCCAGTGTGCTTGAAGTGGAGCGTAGAAGGTGTACAATACGGTTGCTTTATTCATTAAAATCATTGTAGCAGCCATCGTGGTGCCAATGGTCATAACCCAAAAACCGATCCAGCCAGTACGGCGAGCAGCATTAGAGTGTGTTCCCGCCGTTCTGCTTACAGCAGCATGCTGAAAACCCATAATGAAAAATGTCGTTAATACAAGTCCTAAAAGTACACCGTGAACAGTTAAAATTTCATAGTATCCGATTCCACCTGGGAGTTCAAACTTTCCTGAGCGTACGAGAGTCTGTAAAAGTCCCATTAGTCCACCTATTGCAAGCGCAATGAACGCGACATAAAAATGCGCCATTGAGAGCTTAGCGTCCCGTGGATCAACCTTTACTTGTGAAGTTGTGCTAAGCATTATTTAACCACCTCGATTTTTGAACTCATTAAATGATGACCTGTCCCGCAGTATTCATTACAGAGGAGCAAGTATTCGCCTTCTTTATTGAATGTAGTAACATATTCGCTAACATATCCAGGTTCAAGCATCATATTGATGTTCGTTCCGGCTACTTCGAAACCGTGGACAACATCTTTAGTTGTTGCAATAACTTTTACTTTTGCTCCAAGTGGAATCTTTACCTCTGCGGGAGTGTAAGAGAAAGTCTGGGCGACATAAACGAGCTCGTAATCCCATTCCTTTCCTTCAACTTTATGGAGGCCAGGATGGTTAAAAGGCACCGTTTGATCTACTTTCTCTGGATTGATTGTCGTTAAACAGCTTGGTGGCTTGTTTCCGAGATAAAAAGCGCTTATTCCAATAACCGTCAAGAAAACGATAAGTGAAGCTAAGCCGAAAGCCAGCCAGATTTTTTCATATTTGTGAATATGCATAGCTTTTTCCCCTTTCATTTACTTAAAAGCGATTTAGGAATAAGAAGTAAACACTAACCCATGTCACAATGACGAAAATACCCAAAAATAGAACGGATACTAAAGTTCCTTTAAGCGATGAGTTTTCCTCGTCCTTTATTTTCTTCTTTCCTTTGGGTTCCGTTTTTGCCATTCTCCAGCACCCCCTTCTGAAAATTGAAAAAATACTAAATAAGTTCTATTCCATAATACAAAACAATCGTGAAAGAAAAAGGCGTTTTTAGATTATTCACAAATTGTTCATTGTTGGTTAAATACTATGGTAATAGTAAAAACCTGTCGTAACAGTGATTTAAGTCACATTTACGTTTTTTCAGATGTGAACAATATGTGAAAAGTGCGAAAAAGGTGTGAGATAAGTTGTTGAAGTTTAATAGTATGAGGGTGTATGAGCACAACAAAAAATTGTCACCTTTTCTGCTGACAAAAATAAACTGATAATAGGTGATTTTTTGGAAGTGAGAGGAATATTATGGAAAAATACTATTGTGACCCATGCCGCTTATTATACAGCCAAGTGCAGGAGTGCAAAATTTGCGGCACAATGGCAAAAAATAAAATTTTGATTGAAGTTCAAACCCAAAATGAATCTAAAAAATGAGGAGTGGCTAAAAATGCCGCTTCCTCATTTTTTGTTTCCATTGGAAGCCCAGAATCGTCCAAATACGCTCCCTTATGGTAAACTAAGGATAATTTTTAAGAAAAGAGTTGATTAATAATGATGTTACCTTCTTTTCGGATTGATGGAAAGAAAGCGGTAGTTACAGGTGCTGGAAGAGGCATAGGCAGGTCGCTTGCGATTGGTTTGGCCGAAGCAGGCGCAGATGTTGCTTTGCTCTCAAGAACGGCTGAAGACCTGAAAGAAACGGCAACACATATACATAAGCTTGGAAAAAAAACACTCATTTTGCCGACGGATGTGACTAGTCGCCAGGAAATACAAAAAGCAATCAGCACCATACAGGATGAATGGGGAACATTGGATATATTGATTAATAATGCAGGTATGAATATTCGCAGCAAAGCATTGGATGTTTCCGATGAAGAATGGGAAACAATCATGAATACGAATTTGAAATCTGCTTTTATGGTGTCACAGGAAGCAGGGCGATTGATGAAGGAGCAAGGAACCGGAGGTAGGATTATATCGATTACATCGGTTGCCGGCCATGTAGCATTAAGAACTGGCGTTGTCTACGCCGCTACAAAAGCGGCACTCATCCAAATGACTAAGGTGCTGGCATTGGAATGGGGACAATACAATATCAATGTAAATGCGATTGGTCCCTGGTACTTCAAAACGCCATTGACGGAAAGTTTGCTTGCAGATAAAAACTATGTAGATGATATCCTTGCAGTTACTCCTTTAAAAAGGATCGGGGAGCTACCTGAATTGGTTGGACCTGTAGTTTTTCTTGCATCAGATGCAGGAAACTATGTACATGGCCAAACATTGTTCGTGGATGGAGGTATGACAATCCAGGGGTTTTAACAATGGATTGGAAACGATTAACCAATGTAATGTCCTACAAGGCAGGTTATACTTATAGTGCACAGCAACATAGCAACAACCTTCAAAACGTTTTGGCCTCCCACATGAGTGGGAGGTTTTTTTTCGTAAG
Source organism: Bacillota bacterium (assembly GCA_030705745.1). Lineage (GTDB taxonomy): Bacteria > Bacillota > Bacilli > Bacillales > Cytobacillaceae > Neobacillus_A. The sequence goes on from JAUZPT010000020.1 coordinate 6,149, forward strand.
ATAGAATACTTCGATAAAAAATAGGGAATAGCATTTTAGTAGATGCTGATTGAATAATTTGCTTTCAAGAGGAAAAAATAGTGTATTACGTCAAAAGGAGAACAATTGATGCCGACAATCATATCAATCGCTGAAGCTATTCCAAATCATAAAGTGGAGCAACATCAGGCAATGCAATTTGCCAGAGAGATTTTTTCCGAGTCGTTTAAGGATATTGAAAGGCTATTAAAGGCATTTCAAAACGGACAAATTCAAAAGCGGCACTTCGTAAAAGACCTGGAATGGTTCAAAAAAGATTGGACATTTGAGGAAAAAAATCACGAATATATTGATGCTGCGATTTCGCTTGGCAAAGAAGCGATTGTCAATTGTTTGCACAACGAAACCTTTTTAAAGAGAGATATCTCCTGTGAAGAAATTGATGCGATTTTTTTTATTTCGACAACAGGTCTTGCTACCCCGAGTATTGAAGCACGTATAATGAATCAGCTTCCGTTCAGTCAAAACACGAAAAGAATTCCCATTTGGGGACTTGGGTGTGCAGGTGGTGCTTCCGGCTTGGCTAGGGCCTATGAATATTGTCTTGCCTATCCTTATGCAAAAGTACTCGTTTTATCCGTGGAATTGTGTAGTTTAACTTTTCAGCGCAATGACCTTTCAAAAAGCAACTTGATTGGCACGTCTCTTTTTGCGGATGGTGCCGCTTGTGTGCTCGTTTGCGGAGAACATGCAGAAAGAGGAACGATTCAAAAACAGGCAGCCTCCCCTTCTGTTGTTGCTGTACAATCGACGCTAATGCCAGATTCGCTGGATGTTATGGGGTGGGAAGTGAAAAATAATGGACTTTACGTCGTTTTTTCTCGTGACATTCCGAGTATAGTGGAAAATTGGTTGAAACCGAATGTAAGTGCCTTCTTGGATGAGAACAAGCTGGAAATAAGCGATTTGGCCCATTTTATTGCCCATCCTGGCGGCAAAAAGGTTCTCGATGCGTATGTTAACGCTTTAGGGATTTCACCTTCCATGAATCAAATTTCATTGGATGTATTAAAGGAATATGGAAATATGTCTTCAGCTACTATTTTTTACGTTTTAAAACGGTTTATGGAGTTAGGAAGACCTCAGGGGGAATATGGTCTTGGAGCAGCATTGGGCCCTGGATTCAGCTCCGAGCTATTGCTAATGAGGTGGGAGTAAATGGTTTTTTTTTATTTGTTTTTTGTAACTGTAACTCTCCAAAGAATTTGTGAACTTATTATTGCTAAACAAAATGAAAAGTGGATGAAAAAGCAGGGAGCAGTCGAATTTGGGCAAGCTCATTACCGAGCGATGGTGTTGATCCATTTTCTTTTCTTCCTTTCCTTTTTATCGGAAGTGATATTTCTCAAGAAAGTAATTTCACCTTTTTGGGTTGTCCTTTTAATCCTTTTTTTGATAACACAGGTAGTCAGAATTTGGGCGCTGTTCTCACTTGGTAAGTATTGGAATACAAAAATACTTGTCCTGCCTGAGACAAAGGTCGTGAAAAGAGGGCCATATCGCTTTCTAAAACACCCGAACTATGCGATTGTGACCATTGAATTAATGATCATTCCTTTGCTTTTTCAAGCCTACCTAACGGCTATTTTCTTTTCAATATTAAATATGGTAATTCTTTCAGTTCGCATTCCAGCCGAGGAAAAAGCATTAAAGGAGCTCACCAACTATGACGGTGAATTTGAAAATTATAAACGTTTTGTCCCAAAGATGTTAAAGAAATGTGACAAAAAATGTTAAACAAATGTGACAGTTAGAAAAAGGTTATTGAAAATGATTCTCGGTCATGCTAAAATTTATTTATCGATGAAAATCATTCTCAATAAACTTTCAGTCAAGGAAGGTGTTACATATGACTTTTGCTTTTATAGGCGGAACATTCGTCGTTTATGCATTTGTAATGAAGCACGTATTGAAAAATGTATCAAGCGCCTCTTAAATAAAAAATTTCAACAATCCAAAACCGGGGGAATTACTCTCCCGGTTTTTTTTTCGTCAACGACCCTACAATTATATTAGGAAAAGTGAGAATAATCGTATAAAATAAGTCATATGAATACGTTTGTTAAGGGGTAAAGATATGATTCAAATTGTTAATCAGCTAGAGGATTCACGTGCGTTAAAAGCTAGATTGTTCGCATTATATGAATATTTAATGAGTCATCAAGATAGCGATACAGCCAAAAAGGCTAGGAAGTTAGGCAGGAAGTTGACAGAGGGAGAATTTACAATCGCTTTTTGCGGGCATTTTTCTGCTGGAAAATCAACGATGATCAACACGGTAATCGGTGAAAAGCTTCTTCCATCAAGCCCGATTCCAACCAGCGCCAATCTCGTTAAGGTGAAATCGGGAGAAGATTACGCAAAGGTATTTTTCAAAAAAGGTAAGCCGCGTTTATATTTAGCTCCCTATGATTTTGAGTTAGTTAAGAATTTTTGCAAAGATGGCGACCAAATCGAGGGAATAGAAATTAGCCGACAGCATTCAGTTCTTCCTGATCGTACCGTCATTATGGATACACCCGGTATCGATTCTGCGGATGATGCCCATCGGGTAGCTACGGAATCGGCAATTCACGAGGCAGATTTAGTTTTTTATGTGATGGATTATAACCATGTTCAGGCTGAGCTTAATTTTTTATTCACAAAAGAATTAACACAATCAGGTAAAGAAGTTTATTTGGTAATTAATCAGATCGATAAACATCGAGAAGATGAATTGAGTATAGAAGAATTCAAGAAAAGTGTCGACCAATCATTTGCATCATGGGGTGTAAAGCCTGCGAAGATTTTTTATACGTCATTAAAGGATCAAGGACATCGGTTGAATGAATTTGCCGATTTGAAGAGTTTTATTCATGAAAAGTTAATGAATAAAGGCGATTACTTAGTCAATTCCATCTATCATTCGATGAAAAAACTTGCTCTTGACCATTTACAACTGAAGGATGACGAAGAGGAAAATCTTTTACTATCACTGCAGGAAAAACTGATGTACCTTTCTGAAGTGGAACAGAAGAATTTGAAGATTAAATTCGATAACATCCAGAAGGAAATGGCTTTGCTTGACGAAGAACCAAAGACAGCATTGCAAATTATTGAAGATAAAGTTGGGGACATTTTAAAAAATGCCTATTTGATGCCTTTCCAGACGAGAGCTTTGGCTGAAAGGTATTTGGAGGCATGCCAGCCGGAGTTTAAAGTCGGCTTTCTTTTTTCAAAACAAAAGACCCAAGATGAAAAAAACATGAGGCTCTCGCAATTTTATGATGACATCCTTGAAAAAACAAAATCACAAATCGAGTGGCATTTACGCGAATATTTAATTACTTCACTTAAAGAAAAGGAATTGAGCGATACCGAATTGGAAAGCTTTGCACAGTCCTTTTCTATCCCTTTTTCAAAAGAACTTTTAGAACAGACAGTCAAACCAGGTGCACGCCTGTCAGGCGATTATGTGCTGAATTATACCGAAGAAGTAAGTTCAGAAATAAAAAAAATCGGAAAGTTCCAATTGACTCCGTTTAAAGATGCTTTTTTTGAAGCACTTTCTAAAAGGAACATCGCTCTAAAAAAGGAAATTGAAAAAGAATCAAGCCATCTCGCTGAGTTAGTCACTGCGTATGAAACGTTGAACAGTTTGATGGAAGAAAAAAGGCTGCGGAAAGAGTCCATTCACTCGATTCTTACTGACGTACCGGAAATGAACGAGTCCGCTTTTTCGAATTTATTCCACGCTGAAGCGGAAGAAGTGGAAATCATTCGCGGCGGAGACGAAATAAAAGAGTCGAAAATGGAGCCGGAGACACCGAAAGCGAACATTTCCTCCTATTCCTCTCCGGAAGTTAAGGAGCGAAATGAATCAAACCGTATCCCTGCAACGTCAGCGCGATTGAAACGGGCTTCAGCTCTTATTGACAACCTTCCAGGCTTTAAAAAGATTTCTTCTGAACTTCATGAAAAAGCCGAACGATTGGAAAACAAAGGTTTTACGGTGGCATTATTCGGAGCTTTCAGTGCAGGGAAATCGTCATTTGCCAATGCTTAATCGGTGAAAAGGTGCTGCCTGTGTCTCCTAACCCGACGACGGCAGCCATTAATAAAATTAAACCGATCACAAAAACATATAAACATGGCACCGTGTTAGTGAAATTCAAGACATTGGAAGCGATGCTAGAGGATGTCAATCGTTCTCTCCATGTTTTTGATGAAACTGCCTTTGATTTTAAGGAAGCTCTTTTAAAAATAGACAAAATTTTTCTTGAAGAAAATAAAGATAGCAGTTTAGAAAAAACACATTTTTCCTTTTTGCAAGCCTTTAAAAAAGGATTTTCTACCTTTGAAGATGAGCTTGGGAAAATTATTGAAAAAAGTAAAGACGATTTTGCGGATTTCGTGGCACAGGAAGAGAAATCCTGCTTCGTGGAATGGATTGAGCTTTACTATGATTGTGAACTGACGAGAAAAGGGATTTCACTAGTGGATACTCCTGGGGCAGATTCCATAAATGCCCGACATACAGGTGTTGCCTTTGATTATATAAAAAACTCGGATGCAATCCTTTTTGTCACGTATTACAATCATGCTTTTTCAAGAGCTGATCGGGAATTTTTGATTCAACTTGGAAGGGTGAAAGAATCATTCCAGCTTGATAAGATGTTTTTTATCATAAATGCAATTGATCTTGCTGAGGATGAGGAAGAAAAAGATTCAGTGGCCGAGTATGTACAAGCTCAATTAATCAAATATGGTATTCGTAAACCACATTTGTATCCGCTCTCAAGCCTTATGGCACTGGAGGAGAAGCGAAATGGAGCAAGCAGCGGCAAAGCGGGAATGGAGAAATTTGAACAGTCCTTTTACAATTTTATTCGCACAGATTTGACGGACATGGCGATTGCCTCCGCTGAAGCGAATCTGACACTTCTTCAAGATAGAATCAGAAAGTTAGTTGCATCGTCACAGGAAGACGAAATGGAGAAAGAAAGAAAACGCTCTGAAATTAAAACTCAACAAGCGGAAATTTTCCAACTTCTTCAGAAGGAAACGCCTCAGCTTTTGAAAAATCGCTTAAAACAAGAAGCTGAAGAGTTGATTTTTTATATCAAACAAAGGGTTTTTCTGCGCTTTAACGATTTTTTCAAAGAAGCATTTAATCCTTCTATGTTAAAGGATGATGGAAGAAATCTGAAAAAAGCATTAAATGCAGCTTTAGAGGATTTACTTGAGAGCCTGGGCTTCGATTTCGCACAGGAAATGCGCGCAACTTCACTTCGCATTGAACGCTTTATGGACAAATTGCTTAGAGAGTATTATGGAGACCTGGAAAGGCGATGCCGCAATCTTGCATTAGACCTCTCATTCTCTAGTTATAGCTTTCGGTGGGATGGAGAAATTGATTTTCAATCTGCGTTTGATGGATTAAATAGACAGCTGTTTTCGAAGGCAATGTCCTATTTCAAAAACCCCCGTTCATTTTTTGAAAAAAATGAAAAGAAATTGATGAGTGAAGAGTTGTACAATTGCTTACAAAATCCTGCGGAAGAATTCCTTAGTCGAGAAGGCCACCGTCTGCAAGCTATGTTCCAGGATGGGCTGGAGGAAGCATTTATTAGTTCCATTCAATCTTTTCAGGAACAAACTGATGATTATTTTGTCAGCCTGCTCTCTGCTTTTGACGGAGGGGTGGGAGTTGAACGCTTGGAGGCAATAGAAAAGGAATTAATCAATTTGCACATATCGAATTCTTGAAAGGGCGGGGAAGGGTTTGAGCTACACGGTTGAAAAAGAGTGGCTATTAAGTAAATTAGATGACCCAAAAATAAGAGTGATAGACTGCAGATTTTCACTCGGGAATCGAGATCAAGGGAAAAACGATTATTTAGAAGGACATCTTCCTGGAGCAGTTTTCTTTGACCTTGAAAAAGATTTGTCCGGGATTCCTGGTACACATGGAGGCCGACATCCGCTCCCTGATTTGCAACAATTCACAGCTAAACTCGAACGAGCCGGAATTGATGAAAAGACGACAATCGTCGCCTATGATACAGGTGAAGGAGCTTTCGCGGCCAGATTTTGGTGGATGATGCAATATCTTGGACATAAATCATGCTTTGTTTTAAACGGAGGGTACAGAGGATGGGCAGATGCTCATTTTCCTATTTCAAAAGATACTCCCATGCATGAGAAAACGAGCTTTAAAGCTTTTATTCAACCTAATTGGATCGCTTCACTGGATGAAGTCAAGCAGGCAGTACTAGAGAAAATAGAAGGTGTCCAACTGTTGGATTCGAGGGAAGAAAAAAGGTTTTTAGGCATTGAGGAACCAATTGACAAAAAAGCGGGGCACATCCCAGGAGCAATCAACAAGCCATGGTTTGAAGGTCTGGAAAATGGTTCATACAAACTGAAAGAAGTACAAAAGGAAAGGTTTTCGGATCTGGATTCATCGAAGCAAATTATTGTTTATTGTGGTTCAGGTGTAACGGCTGCTCCTAATTTCCTGGCACTTAAAGAAGCAGGCTTTGAGAAAGTAAAGCTGTACGTCGGAAGTTTCAGCGATTGGATCTCATATCCCGAAAACGAAATTAAGTGATTCCGCAAGATGAAAACATTTCCTGCAAGAGTGAACTTGCCAATATGATATAATGAAAGAATCTTTGTTTTTGGAGGTACCAACTATTGCAAACAAAAAAACCTTCTCTAATGCTCGTTGATGGGATGGCCCTTTTATTCAGAGCGTTTTACGCGACATCTGTAACAGGCCAATTTATGATAAATTCTAAAGGAATTCCGACGAATGGAATTCATGGTTTTATAAAACATCTTCTAATGGCAGTGTCATCCTTTCAGCCGACCCATCTTGCCGTATGCTGGGATATGGGGAGTAAAACCTTCCGTACGGAAATGTATGAAGGGTATAAGTCCAATCGTTCTGAAGCGCCTGTTGAATTGCTTCCACAGTTTAATCTTGTCAAGGAAGTAGTTTCTGCCTTCGAAATTCCGAATATAGGCTTAGCCGGTTTTGAAGCGGACGATTGTATTGGTACGATTGCAAAAAAATCAAAACAGTATGCATCGGTTTCCATATTAACCGGAGATCAGGATATACTCCAGTTGCTGGATGAAGAAATATCGGTCATTTTGTTGAAAAAAGGATATGGAAACTATCTAGTCCATACGCCGGAAACGTTTTTTGAAGAAAAAGGAATTTCGCCACTACAAATGATTGATATGAAAGCCTTGATGGGCGATCCTAGCGATAATTACCCAGGGGTCAAAGGAATAGGTGAAAAGACAGCACTTAAGCTTTTAAAAGAATATCAGCATATTGAAGGAATTATCGAGAATCTTGACAATCTTTCAAAATCGCATAAATCGAAAATTGAACAGGATTTGGAAATGCTTCATTTATCAAGAGTACTTGCTGAAATTAAATGCGATGTACCAGTTGATTGTTCAATTGATGAAGCTGAATTTAAATTTGATAGAGAAAAAGTAATTGCAGCATTCGCCGAGTTAGAGTTGCGCGGATTGCACGCAATGCTACCTGTTTTAGAAGTTCCCGTTTTGTAACAACTTTAAGGCTGTTTCGAGAAATCGAAACAGCCTTTTTCCATTACTTTTTAGTTTTCTTTTTTGCAGCATTTTCGAGCTGACTTTTTGGTTCTTCTGCAAATTCAGCATCCTGTCCATATCCTTGAGGATTTACTCCTGGTGCTTTGACTCCGCGATTCGCATTGTTTTTTTTGCTCATTACGTCACCTCCTGTTTTCTTAGTCTGTCCATAGGGAATAGTAAAAAAACAGATTACTTACCAAATGTGAAGAGGTGAAGGAAATGAACAAAGGTATTTACTTGGCGCTATTCAGCATTGGGCTCGCCCAAGGATTGAAAATTCCGATTCATTACTACAAAAAGAAAGAATGGAGACCTGAATTATTTTATCAAACAGGTGGCATGCCTAGCTCACATTCTGCAGGTGTTGCTTCATTAACGACCTACATAGCCTTGAGGCGTGGAATGTCTACATTTGATTTTGCACTTTCTCTTGTTTACGGATTGATTGTCATGTATGATGCACAAGGAATCAGGCGTCAAACCGGTGAGCTGACATTAAAGGTTAATTCACTGGACGAATTGATTGAGAAAATTCATAAAGATGAGAGTGTTGGCTTTAAAGAAGCACCTCCTCAGCGCCTTAAGGAAATGCTCGGCCATCAGCCAGCAGAAGTTGTCGGCGGTGCATTGCTAGGAGTGGCGACTGGCGTTGTCGGGCACTTATTGACAAAAAAGAATAGGAAATTGTAGAAAAATGGTGTAAAATTCAGGTAGCAATCGTTTATATCGCTCGGGAGGAATGATTACATCAGTGCGGACGGTAGAACAATACTTGAATGAATTACAGGGAAAAGGCTTTTATTTTCAGGAAGATTCCATCGGATTTATTTATTTTGGAAAGCATTATACGAATGCTTCAGATGAATTAATCAATGCGGCGATCGAGCTGACGTTAAAAGCACAAAAACGCTTTGACGGCAGTTTTTACATGTCCTTGCTGGAAACGTTCATTTCGAATAAGATCGAATCAAGAAAAGATGCCATTGCATTCGTGACAGAAAAACACTTATTGGCAATGTAAGAGGGCGTACGCGAACACGCCCTCTTTCTTCGCCTAGAGACTCGCCAATTGGCGAGTTTTCTTTATATTTGATTATCCTGCTGTGCCAATGGCTTCGTTTTTGAAAAAAAGGAAAACATATCAGAAGAAAGCTCTGCAAAAACCATTCCGAAAAAAATAAGTGCGCATCCTACCATTGCGCTGGCAGAAAGATGTTCATGCGCCCATACATGCCCCGTAATTGCCGCAAATACTGGCTCCATAGCAAAAATTAAAGCTACCCTTGTTCCGCTCGTATACTTCTGAAAGCTCGTTTGAGCAAAAAATGCGAGCGCAGTCGCAAAGACAGAGGTGACGATAAGCGCAAGTAACACGTTTTGTGAAAGCAATATATTTGCGTCATATGTCCGTTTATAATCCTCAAACAAAAAAGAAGAACCAATCGAGAAGAGCGCAACGGTCGAGATTTGGATTACCGTCAGTAGCAGTGAAGGGTAGCTTCCACTAAATTTACTTGTGAGAATAATATGAAGTCCGAATGCGATGGCGCATATAAATACGAGTCCATCTCCCACAGTTAAAGAAGCTACATCGGTCATCGTCAGTAGGAATAAACCAACGGTTGCGATTAACACTCCGATTATGGCATTTTTCCCTGGTCTTTGCTTTAACAGGAAAAACGAAAATAATGGAACAAGAACAACACTTAAGCCTGTAATAAACCCCGCTTTTGAGGAAGTTGTATATAAAAGTCCCATCGTTTGGGTAATATATCCTAAAAAAAGCATAAAGCCCATCAAAACGCCTGAAGCGAGCATTTTTTTATTAAAATGAACAAGTTGTTTTCTTTCAAAAAGAAACAGCCAAAAACCGAGTAATATGGCAGCAACAAGAAAACGGACACCATTGAAAGATAAAGGCTCTAATGAGTCAATTGCATTCTGTACTAAAACGAACGTTGAACCCCATACAAGAGCTACAAGGAGCAAACAGAAATCGGCAAAAATAGATTTTTTCATCGTTTTGGTTGATCCTCCGCTCCATTTTTCCGAATGGCTTGTCGTGACAGTTCATCTGCCACATTATTTTCATTGCTTGGAATCCATTTCATAAAAAATAGATCAAATTTTTTAGTTAATAGAAGCGCCCTTTCCAATAGCGGGGCATATAATTTATTTTTGGCAAATTCTTTTTCCACTGCCCGGTTCACAAGCTCTGAATCGGTCCTGAAAGAAACGACCGAATATCCTTTTTCCAGACATATTTCCAATGCGTGTATAAACGCATAATATTCCGCTTCATGGTTGGACATGTTGCCGAGTGGTATTGAATACTTTTCTGCAGCTCCGTGGCCCTTTATGAAAATTCCTGCACCGCTTGGCCCTGGATTGCCGGCGCTTGCCCCATCGATGTATACTTCGATCAAATGCCATTCCTCCTATTATCACTGAGCATAAGCACAAGTTGATTATTAATCCCAGGCTCGCGATGGAGCTTGAGTAGTGAAAAAAACGATAGAAAAAGTTTATCATAAACCCATGTAATTTGCAGAAGGTTTTCAATCGCATTTTAAGTTGAAAATGGGTACTATAAGTGGAAAGCCCTAAATATGGAAGGCGTATTTTTTTTCGAGGAGCTGACAATAAATGAAATATAAATTGGAATGGAAATATAAAGTAAAAGGTAAAGAAAAAGTTTTGTTTACATCAGACATGCTTAACGGAGAAACGGCTTTACAGACGGGAGAGGAACTCGAAAAATCAGGGAAAGCAAGTGACCTATATTTTTATGACGAACTGGGTACTGGATGGACCCTAAAGGAAATGAAACGGCTATTAACGGAAATTGAGGAAGATCCGCATGACCTTGTCGTTTATTTTGACGGCGGATTTCAAATAGAAACGAATAAGGCAGGCCTAGGTGCGGTTATTTTTTTCAGGCAGGGAAAAAAGAAATACCGAATACGAGCGAATGAATTATTTGATGAAATGGATACAAATAATGAAGCTGAATATGCAGCCTTTTATTTTGCGGTAACTATTTTGGAAGAAATCGGGGTACGCCATATGCCATGCGAGTTTAAAGGAGACTCTCAGGTCGTCATTAAACAGCTTGAAGGCGAGTGGCCTTGCTATGAAGATCAATTGAACCGTTGGCTTGACCGGATTGAAAACAAACTGAAGGAATTAGGAATTGAACCTAGATATGAGGCACTTTCCAGGAATGATAATAAAGAGGCGGACAAATTGGCAAGCCAGGCATTAGAAGGCAAACAAATTTACAGCCGAACACAAATTTTGTAGGAATTCGGGGGGAGAGCAAAATTGAAAGAAACCGAGCGTCAGGAATTGCTGGCAAATGTGGAGTTCCTTATCGAACATTATTGCAACGGCTGCTTTCTGCATAAGCATCTAAAGGATGAAGGCGGGCGAAGAAAAGCTCACCGATTCTGCATCACATCATGTACGGTTGGGGAAAAGCTGAGGGAATGCGGGGGAAAGCTATCATAAAAGTGCCTCAAAATGTTAAGA
>JAUZPT010000200.1 GCA_030705745.1 Bacillota bacterium
ATGCCAATGATGTATAACATCGGCAATTACGGGCGATACCCCGTGGACATTTATAACAAGGCCATCCGCTTTGTGTTGACATGGATATTGCCGTTCGCGTTTGTTGGGGTATATCCCGCTGCTTATTTTCTTGGCAAAAAGGAATGGTTCGGTTATGCGTTCTTGACTCCGGTCATGGGAGTGGCTTTCTTTACGATTTCTGTAATCCTTTGGAATGAAGGAGTAAAGAAATACCGGGGAGCGGGAAGTTAATAGTGATAATCAAAACCGGGCTAACCAGTCCGGTTTTTTGATATTAATTGAAGCGAACAAGCATAAAGTTAACTAACCCGATGTTTTGAAAGGGAAGGTGATTTCTTGCTGATTTTGCTCCTTGTGTTCATTGGTTTTTGTTTGTTTATGAGTTTACGAACTTTATTCTCTCCTTATAAAATTAAAGGGAAGCTCGTTTCAATCGAGAATTTTCTTTTTTTGGCCGTTATTTATGCCACTGTCATGATTGGATTTGGTCTCATTTATGCACTTCTTCATTTGCATGGAATTCCAGTACTTGGAGAATCGGGTGGAGCGCGTCCGGCAGAAGGTTTGAGTGAGACGCTTGAAACAAGCACTTATTTCAGTGCGATGACGCTTTTCTCGGTAGGGCATGGAGACGTAGTTCCGTTAGGAGTCGGCAGGATGATTGCGATTGTTGAAGCTTTGATTGGTTACACGATTCCGGCTGCGTTTGTTGCCAAGGCAGTATTTGAAATGGAAAAACAGCCCCCCGTTGTGAAATAGTTGTTTTTACTTACTAAATTCGATACGCTAAAGACAAAAGTAGGATAGTTGGAGGGATTTTGATGGCAATTGCAGTTGGATCAACGGCCCCGGATTTTGAGTTGGAAGCAACGAACGGGGAAATAGTGAAATTATCAGATTTAAAGGGTAAAAATATTGTTATTTATTTTTATCCAAAAGACATGACGCCAGGATGTACGACAGAAGCATGCGATTTTCGTGACCAGCATGAGCGCTTTGCGGAAGTGAATGCGGTCGTACTAGGAATTAGTCCGGATCCGATAGCCTCCCACCAAAAATTTATGGAGAAATACGGAATTCCGTTTTTGCTGCTCTCGGATCCTGATCATAAAGCGGCCGAGGCGTTTGATGTATGGAAGTTAAAGAAAAATTTCGGAAATGAATATATGGGAATTGAACGTTCCACTTTCGTCCTTGATAAAGAAGGTATGGTTGCGAAAGAATGGAGAAAAGTGAAAGTAAAAGGGCATGTGGATGAAGCGCTCGAATTTATCAAGCAAAATTTAAATTAGTAAACTCTTTTAAGCCTAATTTTGCTTATAAAGGCTTATGTCCATGCAAATATACAAGTTTTGAATATCATTAAATTAGGGCATACCTCCTCAGATATACTTGTAAACGGATCCTTCAGGGTCCGTCTTTTTTTGTGGTTTAGTACGTAATCCTATCGAGTATCGGAATTGCATTCTGAATTTTTCTAATACATAAACATTTTCTTTTATTTTCCTGCGATTTGTTGTACTCTAATAAATATTTAGATTTACGAAATTTTCCGAGGGAAGGCGGGGAGGATCCATGCTTGTTTTATCACTAATCAGCTCATTTTTTAATGCGGTCAATTCTCTTTATGCCAAAAGGATCGTTTCGGAAATGAAGGATAACAATAGCTTTATTGTGACTTCATTTGTTTTCATTGCCATCATTCTGGCGTTCGCTTTGCCGTGGTTTTACATGTTCCATGCATCGGCGATTTCGATTGGACTCGTTTTGCTCGTCGTCTCGCTCGATACGCTTGCGAATGTGCTGTTCTTTCTGTCGATGGAGAGAATCGAGGTTTCAACGCTGGCAGTATATTTGGCATTGACTCCAATGTTTACATTTATCCCGAATGCGCTTTTGTTCGGATTTCATCCGCTAGTCTTAGTGTCAGTTTTATTTATTATAATCGGCGTTTATTTTCTAAATTTAAAAGGGCGAAACCCACTGAGCCCATTCATTGAGCTCCGGAAAGCGGGCAATTTATTGGGGATCGGCACCGCGATTGTTTACGGTATCAGCATGGTTCCTACACAGCAGCTGTTGCTTCATGCGTGGATTAACCCGGTTACTCTGTATTTTTTCCGGTCGTGCGGGATTGCGATTATCACCTATCTTCTTTACCGTCCGAAGGTTTGGTTCCCTAAGCTTCATTTTCATTTAGGAATGCGCGGCATCACGGTGTTAATTCAATGGCTCTGCCTGTTCACAGCCTTGAAATACGCCGACGGAACGATCGTCGTGTCCCTTGCCTACACGTCACCGCTCTTTGCCATTTTTCTCGCATGGATTTATTTTAAGGAACGGATCACGGTGGCGAAATTGGCTGCGTGCTGCATTACAATTGCCGGTATTATCTTTACAATAACCTGACAGCGAGATTATCGGAAGGAAGTTTGAGGCGCATGAAAAAACTATTAATTCCTGCCACACTGTTTGCGGGGCTTCAATGGCTGTTCTTTATGTTCGCGAACACGGTCGTGATTCCATTGACGATTGGGCAGGCGTTCCATCTGCCGGCTACAGAGGTGTCGGTGGCACTGCAGCGCTCCTTCGTTTATACAGGAGCTGCCTGCGTGCTTCAGGCTTGGGTGGGACATAAGCATCCGTTGATGGAAGGACAATCGGGGCTGTGGTGGGGAAGCATATTAAGCGTATGCGCTTCAGCGGCGACGGCTGGGATGAATGTGAATGACCTTGGAGGAAGCTTGGCTGTTGGCATCGTTGTCTCAGGGGTGTTGATCGCTGTTTTAGGCGCCATTGGAATCGGACGAGCACTAAACCGCCTGTTTACGCCGGTTGTCATGAGTGTTGTTTTGTTCCTGCTCGCGAGCCAACTGATTACCATTTTCCTAAAAGGGATGCTTGGGCTCACTGCGGGCCAATCAATCGACATTCCCGTTGCGCTGCTCTCGTTTGCTTTAGCCATTTTTGTAGTTTTATTAAATATAAAAGGGGCGGGTTTGCTCAGCAACTTTTCGATTTTAATCGGCATTTGTGCCGGATGGCTTGTTTATTCACTGTTTTTCCCGCTGCCAAAGCCCGACATTACAGCTTCAACAGGCTTGATTGCATTTTTTCCATGGGGGAAACCGGGTTGGAATGTCGGCGTCGTTCTCATGGCAGTGCTCACAGGACTCGTCAATACGACGAATACGGTCGCAGCCATCCGCGGAGCGGAACCGCTTTTGCAAAAAGAAACAACCGATTGGGCTTACCGGCGTTCTTTCATTCTCACTGGCATAAATTCTGTCGTTTCCGGCATTTTCGGTCTCGTTCCTTACGCGCCATATATTTCTTCCATCGGATTTTTGCAGACGACACGCATATTTGAACGAGCTCCGTTTATCCTTGGCGGACTGTTATTTGCCGTCATGGGGCTAGTTCCATCACTCGGCACGCTGTTTTCTACGCTGCCCGTCAGTGTGGGAGATGCAGTTTTATTTGTCGCTTATTTGCAATTGTTCGGCGGCGCGCTCGGCAATTTAAAAGGAATTACGTTTACTTCGAAAACAATTTACCGCATTGCCGTCCCCGTTTTGACGGGTTTAGGAATCATGAACATCTCGCCACGCATGTTTGATACCGTGCCGATGCTCATTCGTCCGCTAGTCAGCAACGGCCTTGTCATGGGAATCCTTATAGCTGTCATCCTTGAGCATCTAGTCGTTTGGGAACGGAAGGGGAAAGTGGCGCTTCAGGAATAATGAGAAAAAAGCACAAGAAAGAGGCTCACCAATCGGTCAGCCTCTTTTTTATTATAAAAAATTGACGAGCATGCTCAAATAAGTTTGTTTTTAAAAAATGGATACAGGCTGACAGCCAGCTGGATGTCCAAAAAGAGCCGGTTTTCGCTGAGGCTGCCTGAAAGAAGGTCTTCAATCCGTTTTAACCTGTACGTCAGCGTATTGGTATGGACGTGAATCGCTTTGGCCGCCTCTTTTACGTGCTGATTATGCTCAAGATAGGCTAAAAGAGAAGGGAGAAGCTCGCCTTTTCTCGAAGAATCATTTTCAAGGATTGGTCCTAGGGTCTCAAGAATAAATTCGATCAGCTCTTCTTCTGAATTTTGAAGGAGGAGGCGCTGTACCCCAAGGTCCCGGTAGTGGACAACTTTGTCCTTTTGCCCGAAACTGCGAAGAAACTGTAAGCACTTGGCTGCGTCCTGCAAGGATTTATTTACTTTCAAAAAGCCAGCATACAGTCGTCCAATTCCAATCGAAACGGTGTTTGCCCAGTTCTTTCGTTCAATTTCCATGCGGAAAAGGGAAACGAGGTCAGTGACCTGGGAGCGCGCAAAGGATTCCGTTACTTTTTGCTGAAAAGCCAGCAATATGATGAGTTGCTCGTGATGGGCAATCGCCATGCCTTGTAAATAATTTTTGAAAAAGACTCGGTTTCCGATATGCACAAGATGCCGGACAAGGCTTTTTTTATTTTGGAGATTGCCGATGTCATCCATCTGGCAAATGATGGCCATAAAATGGCTGTTGTGATCGAAGTTAAAATGCTTCGTTTTCTGGTTCAGGGTTTCATCGATTTTCCCCGAAAATAAATCCTCGATTAATTCTGCGTTTCTTCGTTCCTCGGCTTCGTACACAGCCTGTTCCTTTATCATTTCAAGCGAAATGACCGAACACGCGTGTTCAAGCGCGGCGATATCCACATCATTTACCTCGTCATCCGCTGCAATGACTAAAGTACCGAAAAGGTTTGGTTTTGTCCCGATTGGCAAAGTAATTAATTGGAAGCTCCGGCTTCCATCAAGTTCGATATCCGTTTGAAAACGGACAATATCGGTGCTTTCAATCCTTTCGAGCGCATGGCTGCGGATTGGATTCAACTCATTCGCAAGCAAAGGGGAGGAGCAGGCGGAGGAAATCAATTCGCCAAGGTCGTCAAATAAGAAAACCTCCTGTCCGATTGTTTGATGAATGTAGCGGATGATGGAATCCAAACCCTTCCCATTTAAGAGCAGCTCAGCAAGGCTGTTATGGATTTCCACGGATCGAGTAAGCAGTTCGTTCTGTTTCGTAATCGTTTCGTTCAGGCTTTCGAGCTGCCGGACCGACTCGGCTTTCTCGCGATATAGGCTAGCTTTTTCGAGCGCAACCGCTGCCTGGTCTGAAATTGCTTGAAGCAAATGGATGTCTTCGGGTATAAAACGGAGCTTAGCGTCAAAAGAGTCGAGTGTAATGACTCCGATGCACGCATCCTTCAAGAAGATTGGCGCGCACATCGAAGAGTATGGAATGGTCGGAATCGAATCAAGCATCAGGCGGAGATTTTCAGCAGATAACGTCGAGGTTGCTTGATCGACTTCCTGTCTATTTGCAAAAATCATGCACTGTTGCGCGGAAAATGAAAGCCCGGTCATTGATTCGCCTGGCTTAAGGCGGACTCCGGAAAGTACTTGCGAATTGAAGCTGCTATTCGATTTGGCGACAAGGCGATCCAGCTTTGGGTCGTATAAAAATAAAACGCCGCCATGTGCCGCTTCAATGACAGACACGGTCTGCACCATAATGGAGTCGATAATCGTATCAATATCGAGTGAAGAATTAAGGACATTCGAAACCTTGATTAACGATTGGAGCTGCCGATGGCTAAGTGCTTCCTTCAATGTGAATCCCTCCTCATAAGTAAATCTCTTAATTTATTATACAAAAAATTTAGATTTAATAGAAATTTACAATGATTTTA
>JAUZPT010000201.1 GCA_030705745.1 Bacillota bacterium
AACCAACTGCTTCTTTCCACCAAATTTTCTTCATATTATCTCACCTTCCGGTTAATTTTCGCAGCGCAACCGCTTGCATTATCTTCAATAAAAAAAGGCTTATTCATAAGCCATGATAAAAATAGTGTAACGCTTACATCAAAATTGTGCAATCCTCTTTATGAGAATCACACTTCATGCACGCGCTTCGCTTATTGCTCGATATTCTTACGCCGTTTGCAGCTCCATTTTTTCATAGTATGGCTTCAAGGAATGTGCAATGATTTGCTTCCTGAATGCTTTGCTTATATCAGGAATCAATTTCTCTGCATACTTCCAGGCATTTTTTTCAATGAGAAACGCAATGCGGTTTCGATCGAATTCGCTTCGGCATTCATCAAACAGCTCAACAAGGACTGCAAGCTTTCTATCTTCGGCATGGCCGAGTTCATGAGCGAAAATGACTGTGAAATATTCTTCAAATCGATGCAATGAGCCAAAGCTTTGCTTGCACTGCTCTTTGATTTCTTCAATGTATAACGTAATGGTATGCGTGTCCATCGAGTATTTTCCCCCTGCAAATCGATTGCCGGGAAAATGCGATGCGATATTCACCTGAACATCGCTGCCAGATCGATTCATAAGCATGCCAATTATTACTTCCAATTCATTCTGTTCCTTTTCCACCTTGCTCATCTAGCTCCTCTCATACGTGGAGCCATTATAAAACATCCTACTGAAAAAATAAAGCGAGCTATTCAGCACTTGATTTTTGAGCCCAAGAAAAAGATGCTGACCCTTATGAGTCAGCATCCTTTTTTGCATCCTTTTCCCCTAGCGGAACCAGGCTTGAAAGTAGCGGCTTACGGCTACCGCATAGTCCCCTCTTGTTATTTTTTTCGCTGGATCAAATGATGCTTCAATTGTCGGTTTAACATCATACGGACCTTGGGTGATGCTGAAAACTGCATTTAAAATATTCAAATCCAGGGCAATCTGCACATAGCCTTTAAGTGAGGCCGGAATGGCCGAGCTATCCTTTAATGGAATTCGATCATCCTTGTATTGAACGGTCACATCGCCGGTGAAATCTTTTGCCTGTTGTTCCAATCCTAGCGCCTGGACGAGTGAGTAGGCTAAATCCAGCTTGCTTACCTCACCGCCTCCATTGAAATTGCCTGAAGCATCAAGTTGCATGACACCATTTTGTGTTTGCAGGCTATCGCGGATGGCTGCCCCTTTTCCAAGGACTGCTTGCACGTAAGGCAGGTCTGTGAGCGAAACATTGTTCACGATATTCTCTTGGCTTTGGCGGATACCCGCACCCATCACCAAATAACGAGCCATTTCTTTTCGCAGCAAGTATTGATCCGGCTTAAATGATCCATCGGCATATCCATCCATAAGGCGTTCGTTGATGGCCATTTGAATCGCAGAAGCAGCTGGATGGTCTGTTATATCATTCAGTCCTGTATAACCGCTCACCTTAGTAAAAGCGAGCGTCCCGTTGACGGTTTCAGGTGCGGCCGCGCCGACTGGATTGGCTGAATTCCCGTGCAAACCGCGTATTTCCGCTTTCCATTGGCCCGGCGTCGGCGATGTGACAGCAGTCGTCCGATCTGGGTAGAGCGTGAATAAAAGGCTCACACCTGAACTGTATTCCGTTCCGTCCGGCGCTATCAGTACGAGATTAAGCGGATTGCCCGTTTGGTCAAGCACACCTTTGCCGCTAATTTTTCCAACAAGCTGGGACAATCCTTCCGGCACGGTAAAGGAATAGGAATTGGACGACAACGTTGCCGGATTATAATTTACCTGGAACGTCGAACGGTCTGTCTTCGAATCTACATTGCTATTAAAGGTTTGATTGGCATTGACAGTTTTTCCGTATGTTTTCCCAAACATGACTGCATCAAGGGCGGCGTAGGCATTGACATAGCCTGCTCCAGCTTCCCAAGTTTCGTAGCCTGGCATATTCGTTGCTGTATCCTGTAGAACCTTTTTAATCTCATCCGGCGTCAGGGTCGGCTTTGCTTCTAAAAGAAGGGCAGCAATTCCCGCAACATGCGGCGTTGCCATCGAAGTTCCGCTCATTACGGTGTAGAACGGAAGATAGGCAGGCTCAATCATTGCTTCATCCGTTTGGGCTCCAAGGGATGAGACAGGGCCTACTGCCCTTGTAGAAATAATATCAACACCTGGCGCGGTAATCGTTGGGCGGTCTTCCCACTTCCAAGTCTTGCCGTCCATATCAAATGTTCCGCCAACACCTTTTGTTCCGCGTGAAGAGAAATCAGCAAGCTTTCCGTCTTTGACACCCGCTGCTACTGAGATGACCCACGGCGCTTTTGCATACGGGTTATGCGTGTTTTCGCTTGGGCCATCGTTGCCTGCGGCAAATAATACAGTGATGCCGCGGTCGTATGCTGCCTTACTGGCAACGTTGATCGGATCATTCGGATCAAAGTCACCCGAAGAACCCCATGAATTGGTGATGACGCGAATATTGTACTGAGATTGATGAGTAAGGGCGTAATCAAAGCCGCCGATTCCATCAAGAACAAATAATGCCGCTCCTGAACCGTAACCGATTAAGCTGGCTCCCGGGGCGACGCCTTCATATTTCCCGTTGGAATTTGCGCCTGTTCCTCCTACAATTCCTGCGCAATGTGTACCATGGCCTGAGTTGTTATCGGTATTCGGTACATTTTCTACATAGGTAACAGGAAGCAATGTCGAATCAACGCTGTTCAAGTTCGTGCTTCCAAGGACGTTTTGGACAAGATGCGTCCCGTATTGGATATCCTTATTCGTGCCATCAACACCGCTGTCATTAATGACAACTCCAACCCCTTTACCCGTAATCGGAAGGCCTCCATTTGCTTTTTGCATACCAGAGTCGGCACGGGCCTTATCTACACCCGTCACATTCGTTGCATCGAAATTGGAGTAATTCAATTTTTTATTGAGATAAATGGATCTTACTCCCGGTGTGACAGCCAACTGGTTGATCTGGTCCTTCGTCGCCAGCACCCCTGCGATAGGAAGAGCTTTCATTGTAATTCCTTTCGCAATGCCTAAATCAGTTAAAACTTTGAGATTATCTTGCGATGGTGCACTTTGGCCATTAAACGTAACAATGACTTGAAGAGGCCCCGTTGCTGTTTGCAACTCCTTTTGCAGCGCCGCATCGATAACAACAGCCCCCGATCCCTGCGCATTTACTTTTAAAACCCCCGGAACAGCCAGTGAAATAAGCAATAATAACGTTATTAAACCAGACAGCCACTTTTTCAATTCCCAATCCCCTTTCAAAGTTATACTTTTATATTCCCGTTTTCCAAAAATTCTAACTTCTTTTCATTAAAAAAATGGGATAATTTTCATGAATAAAAGTACTGTTTTTACATGCACTTTAGTTATGGGGGTGGGTTTATCACCTTTAATTTTTATTGAGAGCACAAATACAAAAAAACAGCCTTCGGTTATTCGAAGGCCAAGTTCCAACTTCCATTTTCGTCCGTACCTATCAAACTGTCACTCAATTGACACTCTCTCTGCCTCTCAATATAGTAAAATAAAGGAAAAGAGCAATGGATTTTATAACCTCAACCGATATACTGCTTATGACTATTTGAAATGAAGGTGACTTGCTATATGAAATATGATCTTGTTTTGCTACATGCACCGAGCGTTTATGATTTCAGAAAAAATTCCTTGCTTGCAGGCCCCATCAGCGATGTTGTTCCTTCTTCTCCGGTGTTTGAAATGTATCCCATCGGGCTGACGAGCATTGCTGATTATCTGGAACGATTCGGTCTTAGAGTAAAAATCATCAATATCGCCAACCGAATGTTAATGGATAAAAATTTTGATGTAGAGAAAAAACTGAAAAATGTAAAAACTAAAGCGTTTGGTATTGATCTCCACTGGCTTCCCCACGCCCACGGCAGCATTGAATTGGCGAAAATTGTAAAACATCTTCACCCTAAAACTCCCATTATCTTCGGTGGATTATCCGCTACCTATTACCACAAAGAATTAATACAATATCCTTTTATTAATTTTGTCATGCGAGGTGATTCAACGGAAAAATTGATGCTGATGTTAATGAATAAATTTGAAAGTGAAAATACCAATTATGATGACATTCCGAATTTGACATGGAAAAAAGAACAGGAATACGGATACAATCCACTTACGTATGTTCCGAAAGATTTGGATGAACTTGATATTCCTGGCTACCGCTACACGATCAAATCCGTTTTCAAGTATAAAAATTTCCTCGATCCCCTTCCCTATAATGGATGGCTGCAATATCCCAATACCGCTCTTTTGACGGCTCGGGGCTGCTCGCAAAATTGCCTTATTTGCGGAGGATCAAAGGACTCGTATGAGCAAAATTGCAACCGAAAATCGCTTGCTCTGCGTTCGCCTGCAAAGCTCATCGAAGATATCCTATTTATTCAGCGGTTCAGCCGCGCACCGATATTCATCCTTCATGACATCCGCCAGGGTGGCACGGAGTATGTAACCGATTTTTTCAACCGTCTCAAAAAGATCAAACTGAAAAATGAGCTCGTGTTTGAATTGTTTCAGTATGCCGATGAAGCATTCTTTGAACATATCCATGCATCCGTTCCGAAATATAGTATCGAATTGACACTCGAAACGCATGATGAGGCATTAAGACGATTAAATGGAAAGTTCAATTGCACCAATAAGAAAGTCATCCACACATTAAGGTCCGCCTTAAAGCACGGATGCAAAAAAATTGATTTGTTTTTCATGGCCGGCATTCCTGGGCAAACGTATGGAAGCGTTCTGAAAAACATCGACTTTTGTGAAACAATCCATTTGGCATGTAACAAGGATCCGCGCCTCTATTACTTTGTTGCGCCGCTAGCCCCATTCCTTGACCCTGCCAGTCCGGCATTTGAACATCCTGAAAAATACGGATACAAGAAATTATGTCACACGCTCGAAGATCATCGAAAGGCCATCACTCAGCCCTCTTGGAAACATATGCTCAGCTATGAAACTAATGAAATGACGAGGGATGAAATCGTTGGTTCAACATATGAAGCAGCACAGCGTTTAAATAATTTTAAGCTGAAATATCAATTAATCGACCAGGCTGCACATGCCGATATCGATTCTAAGATTGTGAAATCGATGCAATATATCCAAACAATCGACTCACTTTTGGCTCTTCCACTCGAAGAGCAATCCTCCCGGCTTGGTAAGCTGAAAAAGGAAATCGAAGAATTGAACCGACACAGCATCTGCGGAAAAAACGAACTGAAATGGGAAGTCCAAAAAAACTATGCCAATGTTTTCTCATTAGCAATCGTTGGCCTTGAACTTCTTTACGAAGATTACATCGTTAAAGTAAAAAAACAATTGAATCCGGCTACCCGCCACAATGTGAATTTGCATAGTTAATATGCTGCGCATAGGAAAATGGCAAGGCGATGATTCGCCGTGCCATTTTAATTTGATCGCTTTGCGATGCCCTAAGAAACTTAATGCGCTTCTCCATGCTTTCATTCCACTATTTTACTGCTAATTCCTGTTTTTTCGTTTCTTTTCCTAAAAAAAGAACGGCCAAGGCACCGACCAGAATCGCTACACAAAACAAGGTAAAGATCGAGGAAATTCCTATTTTCTGCGATACCATATACCCGACCAGCAATGGTCCTAGCACTCCACCAATCCGCCCGAACGAAGCCGCCAACCCTGCGCCGCTCCCCCTGACATCTGTCGGATA
>JAUZPT010000202.1 GCA_030705745.1 Bacillota bacterium
GCCGTCATTGGATCTGTCATTTACTTTGTCTCACCTATTGACCTTGTACCTGATTTCATCGCAGGACTCGGCTTTTTGGATGATGCAGCTGTCATCGGATTCACTTTGAAGAAAATTTCTGGAGATCTTGAACGGTATAAGGAATGGAAAGAAAAAAATGCTTTACAATTAAATAACGATCTTAATTAATAAATGAAAAAGCAGGGAGGCGAACCTTCCTGCTTTTTGTTTTTGATTTAAATTATCTAAAGCAGGCTGCACCCACGATAATCAATAGAATGAACAGAACGACGATTAATGCAAAACCCCCGCCGTATCCGTGGCCTCCATATCCATAACCGCAACAGCCGCCGTAACCATATCCACCGTAACCGTATCCAAATGGCATTTCTTTTACCTCCTTTTTATATTCAGCAGTATCCGCCGTAACCCCATGAAGCACCAATAATAATTAATAAAATAAACAATACTACTAGAAGGGCAAAACCGCCGCCAATTCCACCAACACCAGACATTTTCATTACCTCCTTATTTAAATTCTATACATACTATTCATTTAAGAGTAAAAGTGCGATAGATGCCTATAGAAATAATGAAATCGCCCATTTTCAGTTGTATTCCGGATGCCAATTACCACTTTTCTACCTCTTTATCTACAGGTAGCTAATATGAGCCAAAAAACAACAACGTTATTTAACAAAGCCTTAAAATAAAAAGAGAGCGTAATCCATATAGGATACGCTCTTTTTGCTTATGAGATATTTTTTATTGCTTTTGTCTCGACATGAGATTGTACCTTTTCAATGAATTCAGTCACCGTCGGGAAGTGATCGTATAAAAAGATAAGTAAGTCGCCTTCCACCGATAAATTCCATGCATGTTGGTATGCATTCATCTCGTCCATAATCATGTGAATTCGTTTTTGTCCTGATAATTCTTCCGTTCCGCCTATTCGCAATAGCTTAGCTGTCTCAAGGGGAAGCCTGCCACGTAAATCTTTATCTTCCCGAAAGATGGTTTCATCTGAATTCTTTACAGCAATTTTTCCCATTTTTATAATATCATGATCGGGACGATCGCCTGGAGCTGCAAAAACTGTGAAAATTTTGTTGGCATCCAAATGCTGGACTGTATCGAAAAATGCATGTAAACCTGCGATATTATGGGCGTAATCAAGCAAGATTTGTCTGCCCTTCACATTCAGGATATTGAATCTTCCTTTTGACTGCTCGACGTTAGGCTGAAAACTAATTGCTTTTTCTTTCAATTTTTCGATTGTTTGCCCTTGGGAATAGGCAGCTGCAAGTGCCTGAAGTAAATTCGATATATTATGCTTGGCATGACCATTTATTGTAATTGGAATGTCTTTTGCAGGAAGGAAGCTGATTTCATCTCCGTTTTCATTGCATACAATCATTCCTTTTGAATTCAAATACCAAACGGTATCCCCTTTGTTTATTGCCTCGATTAAATGCGTATTGTTTTCCGATAAGGAAGTGAAAATGACCTGGCCGTCTGTATATCCTGCCATTTTAACAACCTCTGGATCATCTGCATTAAGAATGCAATATCCATTTTCAATAACTACCTCAGGAATAATTCTCTTTACTTTGACGAGCTGATCGAATGTTTCAATTCCGTCTTTCCCTAAATGGTCTTCACTTACATTCGTCACAATTCCTACATCACAGTGACGGAATGCCAAACCTTCCCGAAGAATGCCTCCTCTAGCTGTCTCAAGTACAGCAATATCCACCCTCGGATGGCTTAATATTTTCCGGGCGCTAATTGGGCCACTGCAGTCACCTTCATCTATGCATTGATTTCCGACATAGACGCCGTCTGAATTCGTCATCCCTACAGTTGTTCCTTCTTCTTCAAGGAAGTGCTTCACCATCCGCGTCGTCGTCGTCTTGCCATTTGTTCCTGTAATGGAAACAATCGGAATAGAAGCGTCTGTTCGATTAGAAAATAAATAGTCGACGATTTCCTTGCCAACATCCCTTTTCTTACCTTTGCTTGGATAATGATGCATCCGAATTCCCGGAGCTGCATTTACTTCAACCACAGTGACTTTTTCAGGATCAAGCGGTGTTGAGATATCCGGGCAAATGACATCTACTCCGGCAACATCTAGACCAATCGCCTTGGCAGCAGTTACAGCCATGTCTCGAATAGTTGGATCGACTTCATCGGTCACATCAATTGCCTGTCCACCCGTGGAAAGATTTGCATTTCCAACAACCTGGATAACCCTTCCTTTTTCCGGAACATACTCCAAATTCATATTCCATTTTTCCAAATAACAAGAAACAATATAATTCAGGGGTATCTTTGTCATTGGCTTTTCGTGGCCTTCTCCACGCAAAGGATTTTTGTTTTCTTCTTCTATGAGCTCACGAATGGAGTCCTTTCCATTGCCAATCACAAATGGTGGCATGCGTAAACTTGCAGCAACGAGACGATCATTAACGACGAGCAATCGATAGTCATTGCCCTCGAAATACCTTTCGATAATAAATTCTTTATCGTGTTTTTCCATACACGTTACGACATTGAAAAGCTCGTCCCTTGATTTAATATTCGTATTGACTCCCTGACCTTGTCTTCCATTTAATGGTTTGATGACGAGCGGATATCCAAGGCGGTCGGCTGCCTCGAAAATTTCTTCAATGGTTGTTGCCACTTCACCTTTTGGCACCGGTACTCCAATGCTTTCTAAAATCGACTTCGTTACTTGCTTGTCACAAGAATTTTCAACCGCAATCATCGATGTTTGGCTCGTCGTCGTAGCCTGAACATATTTTTGTTTTGAACCGGTTCCAAGCCTTAATAAACTGTCCGTTCCGATACGTTCCACAGGTATTTTTTTATCAAAAGCAGCATTGAAAATCGCCTCTGTGCTTGGACCTAATTTGTGTTCATAATAAAGGGATTCAATTTTATCAATATAAGGCTTTGCTTGTACTGCGGTTTCGCCTCTTAATAGATGTTCTACAATCTCAAGTGCAGCTTCAAATGAAAACAAGCCGGATTTCGGCTCCTTGTAATCAAAGGTAACAAAATAAATGCCCTTTTTTTCACTTGTAATTGTTTTTCCGCGTTTCACTTTAATTCCCGCCAACCATTGAAGCTCTAAGGCAATATGTTCAAGAATATGCCCCATCCATGTTCCTTCTTTTAACCTTTCAACAAATCCGCCTTCATAGCCCAAAGAGCATGTATGCGTTTGCAGGCTGGGGATGACATTCAATAATTGTTCCGTAAAATGTGGAATTGTATTTGATGGCCTGAATTCCATTTCCTCAAGATCAAGTTCTATCCACAAGGTAGGTTTATAACTAAAATAATTAGGACCTTTTAAGTATCTAACGCGATTGATTTTCATGATTAATCCTCTTTTCTGATTAGTATTCTTTTCACTAAGTCAAAATGGCATCCGCTCGTTAAAGTATGCAATTTAAAGTTTGATACGGTAAGCTCTTCGCTACCTGTTTCCGATTTATTAACTTCAACATAGCTACTCTCTTTGCCATCCAGGATTAACACCTGATGTTCGCCAAGAACTTCAAATCGGTCTCCTTCTACCAATATCGCTGTATTTTCATCAATGCCTATTCCAATTAAATTCGGATTTCCGGCTATAGCACCCAGCAGTCGGTCAAATCTTGCACGCTGAGAGAAATGCTGATCAATCAACAAATTTTCCATGAATCCGAAACCTTTGTCCATTTCAACTTGCAAAATTTCATCCTCATCCTTTGTCATAGCAGATACAATCATATGCTTGCCCATAATGGATGCTCCGGCACTTGTACCGCTCACGACCATCCCTTGCCTCCATTTATTTAAAAGCAATTTATGTAGGGTTGAACCAGTAATCATTTTAGTTAAACGGCTTTGGTCACCCCCGGTAATAAAAAGGGCTGAGAGGTCTTTCACTGAATCAAGAATACCTTTATCATCCGCTTTTTCTCGTGAGTCAACATCCAGAGTGATCGTGTCACGGGAACCCAGTTTTGCAAATACCTCTTGATATTCTTCTCCAACCTCAACCGGATATTCAGTAGCTGTTGTCAAAATTCCAACCTTGCCATCATGTCTCTTCGAAAGATCAATAAATTTTTCTAGGATGGTAACCCCGCTATACTTCTCTTCTGCTCCACCAATAATTAATAAAGGACCATTTTTCATCAGATATCACCTTTTATCGAAATTTTCCGTGTTTATCAACAACTTACATTCCATACCCGTTTTTTTTACAGCTGAAACTATTTCATTTTTTTAAAATTATTGAAAACATTTCTTTATGTTTTTTTCTTTTTTTCGGGTATTCCTTCAATGAGGTGATAAAAATGGATGAAAATAAAAAAAAAATCAATTCAAGACTTCTCCCATGGAACAATGGATCATCCTGATCAAAATGCTGCCGATAAGGAAAGCTTATTCGGTGGATCTTTGGTAACAATATATCAGTATTTATTTGATGGAAGTATAAAATTTATTCTGACTAAGGACTTGTATATCAAGTCCTTTTTTTATTTATATTTTATTTATATGGACATATAACAACTTGATTACAAATCCTTAAAATTACATAATTGTTTGATAGTACGAATCGATATTATTGTAAATACTTTTCTGTGTTATTGTTTTTATTTTCAGAAATTTCACTGAATATATTTGTTTCATTATTTTTCTCTAAAAATGATTTTTCATTTTTTTTATTACTTTGATTCATTTTTAAATACCCATCCATTATTTTTTTGAATTCTCCTACCGTTAAAGGTTTTGCGTCTTCATTGTATTCATAGCCCATCATTCCGTTCGGTTCAATCGTCGCCGTTTTAATATCAGAAAAAGAGGAAATCCCCTCATTCCGCATTCTCATTTCCAATTGATCGATTGTCAGCCTTAATTTCTTTAAATTCTTAATTTGTAATTGTCCATTTTCTATTACAATGATTGATTTGCCTGTAATGATCCGTTCAAGGATATTAAATTTCAGCTGCAAATATTCTAGACTTAACGCTGTGACTACAAACACTCCTGCAGATAGAATGGACTTCTGCACACTCGACTGAACAATCGGTTGTACTATAATCGTACCGAGAGAAAGCATGACGACAGTTTCAGCCATGCTCAACTGTGATAAAGACTTTCTTCCGGCAAATCTTAATAAAAAAACACTGGATAAAACCATTAAAAGAGATTTCCATAAAAATGAATACTCCATCCTGCTCTCCCCCCTGAACGTTAATTGCACTCTATTTTGCCCCCTATTCAAATGTGTCATGCACCCCTCTTCTGATTAATCCTTCATTAAATAAAGACTGCTTCTGTTCAGGAATATTGGATATTGATAGGATCAGAACAGTTTTCTAAAGACTATATCTAAAAAGAAATCCACCAGACCCAACTGGTGGATTTCTTTCAAATCGATTGCCTTTCAAACTCTTGCACATTTCCCTTAAGCATGGGACGTAAGCGGATGCTTGAAGTGAAGAGGAAAATTTATATTTGTTCTGTTTCGGATAAACAGCTTTGTATCGTCGATAAAGGGAATTTTTGAAGTTTGAATCCCACTGTAATCGGGGGAGTAATGAAACAGGACTTGCTTCGTAGCAGGCGCTGCAATTTTTGCAACTATTTTCTTTATGTCATCTCTTTTGAATTATAGCTCATTCACTAAAAAGAAAAGATAATTTTTTTAAAAATTAGAAATCTTAATCGCTTGACAAAAA
>JAUZPT010000203.1 GCA_030705745.1 Bacillota bacterium
GCTCCTGTTTTTCCAACCCATGAAAACGCCAGGCTGATCATGGAGGCGATCGGTTCAGACCATGACGGTGCATCGCCGTGCCAAACAATTCCCATGCCGTTTCCGACTAAAACCGAAAGCATCAATCCGCCGATGAACAGCAGCACCAAGCCCGATTTAAAATTGCGTTTCAAACGGACAAGTTTTTCAACATAACGGCGGTGGAAAGCCCACACAACTGCCACTAAAATCAATAGTGCAACAATTTCCTGAAAAAAGGTAAATCCGGAATACAACGGACCTAACGGCAGATGGGATCCCGGTTTAATTCCTTTCCAGATGAAATCGATCGCCCCAAACTGGACGAGAATGAATCCGTAAAAAAACATGACATGAATGATTCCGCTCTTTTTATCCTTCAATAGTTTTTTCTGGCCAAATACATTGATCCAGATGTTTTCGAGCCTTTTTTTCACATCCTGTTCAAATTCGGCTTTACGTCCAAGCTTGATGTACTCAATCCTTGTTTTGACGACATACACAAACAAGCTCACAGCGTAAGCGGTTACAAATAAAAATGCAATTAAGTTCACCCATAAAAGTGCATTCATCCAAAACGCCCCTTCCCCTGATTCTTCATCCTTCTTTCCATTCCTGCTTCACTCGTTTGCTTGCAAACTTGCTCCAGCTTTCCACTAATTAAAGCTGGAAACCAGCTATAAAAGGAAATTCAGTCGCTTTACTAGAAAATTTAAAAACAATAAAATTTTCTGAACATACTTATATCTCTATTATATTATGAATGAGCATTCAGTCAACTGTTTTGTTCATCCAACTGAATTTTACGTATGGCTCATAGTGCTTTCCTTTTTAGGAGAAACTATTAGAAATGATTTTGGGAGAGATTTATTTGAAGCTTACACTTATGTTTGCTGGATTGGTACTCCTTCTCTTCCTCTGGTTGATAGCGGATTTTAAGCTCGGAAGAAAGAAACATCTTTCCATGGTTTCATTGAAGGAAAGGCCGATGCTTCTTGGCTCTTTAGACATCTTCATTAATGGAAAAGAATTGTTTTCCGATTACTTCAGAGAGTTGGAAGATGCGAAAAAGCATATTCATGTTTTATTCTATATTGTAAAAGACGATGAATTCAGCATGCGATTTGTTTCCCTTTTACAAAAGAAAGCGCTAAATGGTGTAGAAGTCAGGCTTCTCGTCGATCGTATCGGCGGATATAAAATGACGAAAAAAATAATTCGTCAATTGCGGGAATCGGGCGTCCATTTTTCCTTCGGCAATAGTCCGAAACCCCCTTTCCTGCTTTATTCTTCCCAGGTTCGCAATCACCGTAAAATAACAATCATCGACGGGAAAATCGGATATGTTGGCGGCTATAATGTTGGAAAAGAATATATTGACGAGGATCCGGTGCTTAACCCATGGCGTGATTATCATTTAAAAATTACCGGAGCTGTCGTTCCTTTTTTACAACGTGAATTTCTGAACGATTGGAAGGGCGATGTGCATGAGAATTTGCTAGATCAGGCTTCGTACTTCCCTCCATTAACGGAAGGAGAAATTCGTCTTCAGCTCGGGGGAACGGAGGCTGGGCTGCTCGAATCCATTTATACGGGCATGATTAAAAATGCGAAAAAAACATTGATCATTGGCAGCCCCTATTTCATTCCTAGCAAAAAAGTGATGTATGAGCTTGTCCGTGCAGCTCAGCGAGGAGTGGAAATTACGATTCTCGTTCCTCTTCACGCGGATCACATGCTCGTCCAGGAAGCATCGTACCGTTATTTGCGCAGGCTACTTAAAGAAGGCGCCCATGTTTTTCAGTATCGGAATGGTTTTTATCATGCAAAAACCGTTCTTGTTGACGATACCGTTTGCGATATAGGTACAGCTAATTTTGATAAAAGAAGTATTTTTTTAAATAAAGAAATTAACTGCTTTATTTATGACCAACCATTTATTCAGAGAATAAAAACAATTTTGGAAACCGATATTCGCGATTCCACACCATTAACACTGCAAAAACTAAACGAGCGGCATTTTTTCCGCTCGATAAAGGAAAATTTAGCGGGTGCGATTTCCTATTTTTTATAATTGTAGACAGGAGTTGCTTACATGAAGATACGTTTTGGCTATGTTTCTCATGCCATCAGCTTGTGGAATGCTTCACCGGCCAAAACGCTGACATTCACACGGTATGCGCAAATGGATAAGGAGGAACGCCTCGAAAAATTGCGATCTGTGACAAAGGAAAACCTTGATCACACATTAAGAATGCTGCATTACAATCTTGCTCATGAAATTGAATTGTATCGATTTTCCGGTTCTATTGTGCCTCTTGCCACTCACCCCGAGGTTATGTGGGATTTCGTTTCGCCGTTTCAAGAGCAATGGAAGGAAATCGGTGAGCTCGTGACCCGAAATCGCCTTCGTGTGAGCTTTCACCCTAATCAGTTTACGCTATTCACCTCCTCGCGCCTCGAAGTTACTAAAAATGCAATTAAAGATATGAATTATCATTATCAAATGCTTGAAGCGATGGGATTAGAGGATAAAGGATTAATCAATATCCATATTGGCGGAGCATACGGCGACAAGGACTTGACGATTGAGCGATTTTATCAAAATCTGGTGCAGCTCCCTTCGCCTGTAAAAAAAGTGATGACGCTTGAAAATGATGATAAAACGTATAATGCAGAAGAAACTCTGGCCGCATGTGTCAAAGAAAAAATCCCATTCGTTTTTGATTATCACCATCATCTTGCGAATCCTTCAACCGCTTCATTGGAAAGCATGATGCCTAACATTTTCAGTACATGGGAAAATCATCACGACCGGCCGAAACTCCATCTTTCCTCGCCAAAGTCCGAAAGCGCCTTTCGCTCGCATGCCGATTTTGTCGACATTGAATTCGCCCTGCCATTATTCAGCATCCTTAAAGAACTGAAACAGGATGTTGACATCATGATTGAAGCAAAAGCCAAGGACCAGGCGTTGTTGAAATTAGTGGAGGAAGTGAGCGCCTTGCGCGGAGTAAAAAGAATAAGGGGAGCTACAGTCGAATGGAAGTAAAGTTTTTCTCCATTTGGAAATTGAACAAATTAACTTGATATACGCTGAAAACCCGGTTTGCGCAACCGGGTTTTTCAAGGCGTTTCCGCATTTCTTTATTTAATTTTTGGAAGGGTGACCTCGACTGTCGTTCCCTTGTGTTCATCGCTTGAAATGAACAGCTCGCCGCCGTGGTCTCGAATAATTTTATTGCAGATGGTTATGCCGAGCCCTGTTCCTTTTTCTTTCAAGGAATAAAACGGCTCACCGATATACTTCAGCCTTTCGGCAGGAATTCCTGTTCCTTCGTCGGATATGAACACTTTGATGAGTTCAATCCCTTCGATGAGATTCACGCGTATTTCCCCCCCATTTGGCATCGCCTCAATGGAGTTATCAAAAAGATTTGTAAACAGCTGCTTTAGTTGATTTTTCACGCCTAACACACATACGGATTGATTGCTGCTTTCATTGAACGTAAAGGTAATCCGGTTTGTTTTTGCAAGTGTGGCAAACGCTTCCACAACCGGCTCTAAAATACCTTTTCTCACATTGATAGCTTCCCTTTTTTCTTCCTGCGTTTTTGCAAGTACTAAAAACTCGCTTGTTACACGATTAATCCGATCAACTTCATCGTATAAAATATTAAGATAGGCCGTTTCTTTGCCTTTTAACGAAGGACTGAGCAATTTCAAAAAACCATTTATGCTTGTTAGCGGATTCCGGATTTCATGGGCTACTGCTGCAGCAAGCCTGCCAATGGCCGCAAGCTTTTCCGACTTAACCATTCTTTGCTTAATCTCCAGATGCTCCGTTATATCGGAAAACGTAGCAATTACGTATTCAATTGGCAGCATCGGATCATCATTTTGAAAGATGGCGGTGGAATCAATTAACAGCCAGCGATGCTGTTTTTTAATAGGGTTGTAGACTGCCATTATAAAGTTGTACACATTTTCACCTAATGTAAACGTTGTCATTACAGGGTAATCGCTTGCCATTAATGGTTTTCCGTTTTCATCGATTGCATTCCAATCGGTGCTGAAAACATCTAGTCCTGCCAGTTTTTCCGGACGATAACCCAAAATAACTCCTGCATTGCCATTGCAAAAAAGAATTTTTCCTTCTTTATTTATTACGGTAATTCCACTTGATACCGCTTCATAGAAGCGATTTTGCTGTTCTTCTGCATCTCTTTTATACGTGACATCACGAATGGAAATCACATATCCTTTCCGTAAATTGCCTTCTTTCATCTCATTACCTAAAAATTGATAATAAACCCTTTTCCCATTTTCTAATTTACATTCTGTTTCAAAAATTTCATTGTCCTCAAATTCAGTTTTTCCTTTCCGACTTTCTTCAGGGATTAAATTTTTTATAATATCCGGGAATGCCACTCCTATCGGAGATTCCCCTTCTGCCGAAAGCATTTCAACTGCCTTTTCGTTGGCAAACGTTATCATCCCCCGTTGATTCACAACCAGGATCCCATCTGCTGTCGAACTGAGGATCGCTTCATTTTGCCTGTTTAATTCTTTTAATAATGTCTCTTTATTTTTCAGTTCAGTAATATCCCTTGTCACACCTACCAACTCTTTTACCTCTTGTCCAGGTGTCAGCATCGGCGACAAAAAAGTTTGAAAGTAGATTGGTTGTTTTGGATTTTCCAACGTCCAGTCATAAATTACTTTTTCTCCCGCAAAAGCTTGCTCAAAGGCCGTTTTATGTATCCCGATTTCTTTTTGAGTTAAGTTTAATTGGTAAAGCTTTTTATGGAGAAGCCTGTCTATTGATATGTTGTTCGTTTGAAACCATTTCCCAAACACGCCTGAAAATTGAATATCTTTATCGACGGTAAACACTAAATCATCCATGGAATCCACAAGCGTGCGAAAGCGATTTTCGTTGGTCAGCAGTGATTCCTCAATTTCCTTTTTTTCAGTTATATCAATGCCTGTACTTAATACGTAAAGAAGTTTTCCCTCTTTATCTTTTATTATGGAATTGGACCATTTGATGAATTTTCTCTTTCCATTTTTGAGCAGCCAAAAATTTTCATGTGCAAAAGAAATGTCTACATTACTTTCGCGTGCAAAAATTTCTTGCAAATAGGCTCTTTCTTCTTTTTCTATTAAAATATCCCAGAAAAACTTGCCTTTCATTTCCTTCAATGTGTAACCTGATTGCTGCTCACAGTAAGAATTCCATTCGACCACTCTTCCATCCGGGCTAAGGATCACCATATAAGCCTCGATCGTGTCTAAAATCGTTTTAATCCATACAGATTCCTTGGGAGAATTCTCCCTTTCTTCGGCAATTTCTTTCATACTATGAAAATAAAATACAGTCTGACCGACCATAAATTGATTGGATTGAATCTCAACATGCACTAAATCGCCATACTTCGTTTTCAAAAATACTTTGCTTTTCCGAACAACTTCCCCATCCTTAGTCCCAATCGTGGTAAAAAAATGCACGAGTGGGTGGACATCGGAGTGGGAAGAAAGAAGGTCCCGCTTTTCATATTGCAACAAAATGCACGCTTTATCGTTCAGATCAATAATACGGCCAATTTGTTTCTCGTTATCGACAACCTCGATAAGAACGAACGCATCCGGGAGGCAATGTAAAGACTGGCGATAAATCATGTCAATTGGAAAAGCAGATA
>JAUZPT010000204.1 GCA_030705745.1 Bacillota bacterium
AGTCACAATCAAAAGGCTATTATGCTTTTTTGACCATTGGACGTAAGGATCGATTTGTTTCTTT
Source organism: Bacillota bacterium (assembly GCA_030705745.1). Lineage (GTDB taxonomy): Bacteria > Bacillota > Bacilli > Bacillales > Cytobacillaceae > Neobacillus_A. The sequence goes on from JAUZPT010000204.1 coordinate 65, forward strand.
AGCCATTGATCTCCCACAGCAATCGTTCCGTCATGCATATCATGTTTCAGGTTAGGAATGACAAAGGAAACCGTAGGCAATCGCCTAAAATCCTTAGGAAAACTAGTCAACGGCTGATTCGCTTCCCTAGGAATATTTGTGAAGTTTACCCATGGATTATGCTTGCGCGCGTATGGTCCCTTACTTGTCCAGCCACCGTTAAATCCAACGAACGGAAGATCTTCGGAATACCCTGCGAATGTAAAATGTTTCTGCAGCAATTCACTTCCTAAATTAGCGGTAGAAAACTTGTGTTTAGGAATTCCATCATAAATTACCCCCTGATTTGACCCTGAAAACAAATCCAGGTAATTAGGTTGGCTTGGGTGTTCAATCGCGTGATAATTTGATAAATACGCTCCCTGCTTTATGAGAGAATTGATATAGGGTGCATTAGAATTTCCCTTTATCTCTTTTTCAGCATGATTTTCCTCTACTACTATTACAATATGATCGATTTTTGAAGGTTGTTTCACTATTAGTGTTGACTGAGCTGCTTCCGCCTGCGCTGATTGATTAAAATCTGCCAGTTTTGCAAAACATGCCATGAGTGCGAGAAACAACCCTGTTAAAACGAACAGGAATTTCTTATTCATAGAACGCTCCTCTTTTCTCCCTTGCCTAATTTACTGAAAATAAACAAAAGTATTGCCGAAAGCAACGCAAAAGCACTGCTTGTTCCAAACGCTGCTAATGGTCCGAATGACTGCCAAAGAAACCCGGTCAAGATACTAGCCGGCAATGCAGCTATTCCGGTAATAGCGTTAAAGGTACCCATTGCCGTACCACGCTTTCCAGTCGGAACAAGATCGGCAACATACGCTTTTTGAATTCCTTCTGTTGCAGCATAATATAAACCATAAAAAATAAACAGGACCCAAATACCCACAGAGTGTTTTACAAGCCCGAACCCTAAATAAATGAGTGCAAATATTACGTATCCGCCGATGATCACCGGTTTTCTGCCTATGCGGTCGGAGAGTACGCCAGCAGGCATCGAAAAAAACACATAAGTAAGATTGAATACAAGGTATGCAAGAGGGATGAACATTTCATTCATTCCGACATTTTTTGCTTGCAAAATGAGAAATGCATCGGATGAATTCCCCAGAGCAAATAAGGCGGAAATAAGCGTAAAGCTGATGAAAGTACGATCCATATTTTTAAAACCTATCTTAGGCATGCCACGTTGTACTGTCTTTTCAATAGATTGTTTTTCTTTCAAGAAAAAAATTAACACTATTACAGCAAGGATACCCGGAATGGCCGAAACCCAAAAAACCATGCGATAGTGCCCCTTATGAGAAGCGAGGATCAAGTAAGCCACAAGCGGCCCAATCGCTGCTCCTAATGTATCCATGGAACGATGAAATCCGAAAGCCTTGCCTCGATTTTCATTCGTCGTCGCGTCGGCAATTAACGCATCTCTTGGAGCCCCTCTTACCCCCTTGCCAAATCGTTCGCCAAATCGGATAAGCAATACTTGCCATCCCGATGTCGTCAAAGCGAAAAAAGGTTTTATGAGATTTGAAAAACCATAACCTGCTAGCATTAATGGCTTTCTTTTTCCTAAGCGATCGGATAGCCATCCTGAAAAAAGCTTCAAGATACTAGCAGTACTTTCTGCGATTCCCTCAATAATCCCAATCGTCCCTATTTGTGTATGCAACACACCTGTAAGGAACAACGGCAGAATAGGCACGATCATCTCACTCGAAAGGTCTGTCAATAAGCTTACGACACCCACCCAAAAGATAATCGAGGTGACTCCAAAAATCTTCTTAGATTTACCTGACTCCAATTATGTCACCTCTATTTAATGGGATTTCGAAAAGATGTACTTTAATGAATCAATTATAATAAATCAAGAAAATACATTATAACATTTTTACCAGGCTTTCACTCTTTCCTACATTTACCAAGAAGGTGGAAAACCTAGTTTTTCAGCTTGTGAGATAATCCGTTCCATTAATTGTGTAACAGATATTTTTTTGGCCAGCCGTGGGCTTTGTCCGCACCACAATGACATGTAGTCAGGAGTATTTTGGGAAGAAGCATATTTCCGAAGTTCTCTAGTCAATTCATTTTGAATCGGATAAACAGGAAGATCATTTTCAACTGGTTTCATTTCCCGGATAAAGCGATTTTCAATTCCTCTTGCCATTTTACCGGAAAAAGAACGCGTTAATACAGTATCATTTTCAGCAGCCTCGAAAATTTTATTTTTATAAATCTCATGTGCACCGCTTTCGTGACATGTTAAAAAAGCCGTACCAAGCTGGACCGCACTTGCTCCAAGACATCTTGCAGCATTCATACCTCTTCCATCCATTATTCCCCCTGCTGCAATTACAGGTATTTTCACAGAATCGACAACCTGGGGTACAAGCGACATCGTTCCAATTAAACTAGATTCGAAGCTATCGGCAAATGTACCCCGATGCCCGCCTGCCTCGCTCCCCTGAGCAACAATTGCGTCCATACCCTCGGCTTCAATTAATTTGGCTTCCTCTACAGTTGTAGCGGTACCAAACACTTTGATGTGATGCTTTCTTAGCTGTTCAACCAAGTTATTACTAGGTATGCCGAAAGTAAAAGAACATATCGGCACCTTTTCTTCCAGTACTACATTAATCTGTTCGATAAATGTTTTCAAATCATCAGCGGCTCTAGGTAATTCTGTCAAAGTCTTCAGACCTAGTTCTTCTTGAAGGGGTAGTAAAGCTGCTCTAGCTTTATTGACTTTTTCGTCCGTTTCTTGATAGAGAGCAGGAACGAATAAGTTTATCCCAAAAGGATGTTTCGTCCGCTGTTTTACTTCTCTGATTTGATCCCGTATTTGTACGGAACTCAAATAACCGGCCCCAATCATCCCCAAGCCACCTGCGTTTGAAACGGCTGCCACTAATTCGGGCGTCGTAATGCCACCTGCCATAGGTGCTTGGATAATAGGGTAGTCAATTTTCAAAAGATCGGTAATCTCAGTCTTCCACATTGAAATCCCCCTTGAATAGTGGTTTATTATGCCTGTGCTTCAATTTTCTCTTTTACCGACTGGCTTTTACTTAATTTCCATTTGACACTCAAGAGAATTGGAACACCTAAAATCGACAGCAAGAAAAGAGTTCCAAACGTCATTAAAGGATTATCATATCCATAATGGTCAAGGAGAAATCCTCCAAGTGATGGTCCTACAATCTGTCCAATTTGCGTAAAGCCCATTGCCCCAAAATAGGTACCACGCAAATGTGGTTTGGCAATCGAATCCATTAGCATATCGGTCATCGAGAACATCAATACTTCACCGATTGTAAATATTGCAATCATGATTACCCAAAACGGAATGGACCCTGCTAAGCCGAATCCGATCAGACTCAAACTGCAAATTATGTTACCCAACAAAATTGATACGATCGGTGAATAGCGCTTTCCAATTTTCAATAAAGGAAATTGAACTAAGACGACGACTCCGGCATTTAAGGCCAGCAGCATCGAAAACAGTTTTGCACCATTTTCAACATGTGATGTATTCGATAAATATTGTGGTAATGTTGAACTGAATTGCGAGTAGCCGGAAATGGCGAGAATTAATCCAATTAAGGTTAATAAAAGAATTGAATCGGTTCTTGCAATTCGGAATGCTTCTTTCATGGAAACACGTTTTTCCAAAGTATCCCTCGATATGAATTTTTGTTTTGATTTTTTGAACGTCATAATCAATGAGAGTCCATAAACTACATAAACAGCGGCAGCGATAAAAAACGGAAAAGTCGTCTTGGATGAACCCAAGTAAAAACCGATAATCGGACCAAAAATAACTCCTATATTAATGGCTGTATAGCGCAAATTAAAAATCACTAGCCTATCTTTGGGCTCAGTCAAATCTGCGAGCAATGCCCTGGAGGTTGGTTCAAAAACAGAACGGCAAAAGCCATTCATTGCATTTACAATAAAAAAGCCTACAGTGGAATCGACTAATCCGAAGCCGATAAAAACAATACTCCATAGGAAGATTGATATATATATGACAATCTTTCTGCCAAAACGGTCTGATAAATAACCTCCAAAAAAACTAGTTCCAATTCCGATTAACGCACTTACTGCAATGATCATTCCTGTTTCGGAAGAAGAGACTCCCTTTACCTTCGTTAAATATATAGCCAGGAATGGTACACTCATCGAAGTAGCCATTCGTCCAAACATAGTTCCGATAATAATATTGAGGATCAAGGGATGAAGATTTTTTAATTTAGCCATGAAACATCTCCTAATTTTTCGTTAATTGAAACAATTAAAAATATTATCTGCTTATTTTATCTTTTATTATGGCATTTCTGCAAACTTTTTCTTATTTTCAATCAAGACTTCAACATACTGCTCCATTTTTGAAAAGAATATTTCCAATGGAACCAATTCTTCAGCTATAATTAATTGATTTACCAAATTCTTATTGAAAACACGACTATCCAAATTACACGAAAAGGAAATCATAATAAATGACAAAAAAGAAAATAGCATGGATTACGGACAGCACAGCTTATATGACACAAGACTTATTGAATAATCCAGATGTATATGTTGTTCCGCTTGATATCATTTTTGGCAACGAGGCCTTTAAAGATGGAATCGATCTTAATACAGAAGAATTATATTCCCGCATTCGCAAAGAAAAGGAAATTCCAAAAACATCACAGCCTTCATCTGGTATGTTCGCTGAACTATTCAATAAATTAAAGCTCGAATATGACGGAGCAATCGCTATTCATATTTCAAGTAAATTCAGTGGAACATTATCCACCTGTAAAGGTGCCAGCGAGATGACCGATTTTCCGGTTGAAACGATCGATTCCAAATCGATGGGATATGCGATTACTTCCTTATTAAATATGGGTATTGAAATGGCCGGGAAAGAAATGCCTCGTATCGAGATTGCTTCCAGATTGCGTGAAGAAGTGGAAAACCTTGAAAACTACGTCCTTCTTGGCAGCCTTGATCAATTTTATAAAGGTGGAAGAATGTCCGGAACACAATTTCTGCTTGGAAGCATCCTGCAAATAAAGCCGATTATTCGCATGAACCGCAACGGAGAATTCGAATTGTTCGAAAAAATCCGTTCGGAAAAGAAGGCAATTAAAAGGCTTCTCGAGCTGTTCGATGAAAACTATCAGCAGTATCATATTTCTGAACTTCAAATTTTGCATGGAAATGTACCTGAAAAGGCAAAGGAATTAGAGAATACAGTAAAAAAAATGTATCCCAATTTACATATCGTAATTGCTGAAATTAGTTCTACTATTGCTGCTCACTCAGGCGAAGGTACTTTCGCCATCCAATTTCATAAGGAACAAAAGAAATAATGAACAGAAAAAAGGAAGCGGTATGCTTCCTCAGGCTGTCGAAAACATTCGACAGCCTTTTATTTTATTTATTTTCTTTATCAAATCACCGCGTTAATATTTTATAATATTATTAGAAATTACCTCATTAAACAGGTCTGTTGATTTGCGCTCCAGGCGCTTCGCTTTCCGCGGGCGTGCCGGGGAGCTTCCTTGGCGCTTCGCTCCTTCCGCTCCAATCAACAGAGTTTTTTTCACTAAAGACC
>JAUZPT010000205.1 GCA_030705745.1 Bacillota bacterium
CCTGCACCCTTAAGTTGAATATCAACTCGCTCACCCATCGGAGTGATCTGCTCGCCAAGCAACACAGCCCGGCCGTCCCCTAACATGTTAAAATGCCCGAATTGATGCCCCGCATAAGCTTGAGCAAGAGGCAAAGCACCTTCGGGAATCCGATTGCCAGCAAGCACCGCCACGCCATCTTCGCTTTCCAACGCTTCAGCGTTCAATCCCAAGGAGGCTGCCAGCGGATTATTGAAAATAACTAACTTCGGTGATTTTACAGGAGGTATGTTTATCTTCGAAAAAAATGAATTCGGGAGACGGGAATAACTGTTATCAAAATTCCATCCTGTTTCAATTAATTCGTTTGTCATTGTATCGCCTTCCTTCTTTCGAATTTCTGTATGTTAGTCTTATCTTTTATCAAAATTAAAAATCATAGCCAATGTATGTTTTTTTAGTTATTCACTTTCCATATCACATTTGGCGGCCATTCAAATGGTTTACTTCTTCCAATTCATTTTACCCTTTTCACACAAAGATGACGCCGTTTAATGGACTGAAATCCGGGACATTGGATACGCGTTCCCAACTACTTCAATAGTTTTTCCGATTCCTTGTTAGTTGGAATGGCAAAAGGCAACGCCAGGTTGACCGTTGCCTTTAGTAAGTATTTCATTCTTATACATGGTAAGCTTCTTCAACAGTATTTACAAATGTCCCCTGAAAGTTAATGTCCTTTGCACAATTGTTAACTTGCATTTTTGAAGCGGCACTGGTTGGACTGACGATGACAATCTTTTTAAAATTTGCCATTGAATATAACCTTAAAACGAACCGGAGATCCTCAACTACATGACTAGGAACTGCTTCTTGTTCACTACCATCTATAATTAATTTATAGTTTGAGGGGTTAATAGTATTTACAATGGTTTGAAACTCACTCAAGTATGCTTTTGCATCTTCCTCTTTAAAGTGGCCACTGACTTTTACAAAAAAAGTATTTTTCTCTCTCTCTAAATTAAACGTATACAACTTTGCCAAGACCTTTATCCCCCAAAGCGAAAAAATTTCCTACTTTGGTACTATCATACATAAAACTAGTAATTTCGACAAATCCTTAATTATCCGATATTATCCACGATTTAAGATTGTGTCATCATACCTCTTATAAAAGACAAATCGTTAGGTTGTTCACTGTGTTTTGTCTTTTATACCTCTTATGAAAGACAAATCGTCCGGCGGCTAACTGTGTTTTGTCCTTTATACCCCTTATGAAAGACAAATCGTCCGGCGGCTCACTGTGTTTTGTCCTTTATACCCCTTATGAAAGACAAATCGTCCGGCCGCTCACTGTGTTTTGTCCTTTATACCCCTTATGAAAGACAAATCGTCCGGCCGCTAACTGTATTTTGTCTTTTATACCCCTTATGAAAGACAAATCTTCGGGCGGCTAACTGTGTTTTGTCCCTTATACCCCTTATAAAAGACAAATCGTTAGGTAGTTCATTGTGTTTTATCTTTTATACCCCTTATAAAAGACAAATCGTCCGGCCGCTAACTGTATTTTGTCCTTTATACCCCTTATGAAAGACAAATCGTCCGGCCGCTAACTGTATTTTGTCCTTCATGCCTCTTTTACAAGAAAAAAAGTGCCCGCCCCCAAAGACATCGGGGACAGGCACCATGTTTCTTGTACATTCTTAATCATATCTTCAAAACTGTTGAAAAATCACAAAGGGTTCGGCTAGGAAAATGTGTTATGGGTCCCACCGTTTCCAACCTAATCACTCAATTAATTACCTAAACTCATCCACAAATCCATATCAGAATCCAGCTCTTTACTTAAATCCGCTTTCCTGCAATACAGCTTATTAAGCTCCACATAATCCATATGTTCGGCAGCCATGGCTGCCTCGATCTCTACAATTTCCTTTTCAAGAATTTCAATTCTTGCAAGAACCTTTGCAACATCCTTCTTTGAATCATCAGGAATATTTCTCTGTTTCTTCACTTTTTCAGCTTTCACAACAGGCTCTTCTCTTTCCTTCAGACTTAGCTTCTCTTTTTCACTTTTATAATAGTCGTAATTGCCGAGATAGCTTTTCAAGGAATAGTCCTCTACTACAATTACTCTTTCACCGATTTTATTGATAAAGTATCTGTCATGAGAGATAAAAAATATCGTACCTTTAAAGTCTTCCAGTGCTTCCTCAAGGGTTTCGATGGAATCAATATCAAGGTGGTTTGTCGGCTCATCGAGTATTAACAAATTGACATCTTGATACAACAGCATGGCCAGCTTTAGCCTGATTCTCTCTCCTCCAGACAAATGCTTTACTTTTTTGAAGACGCTATTTTTATAAAACATGAATTTTGAAAGATATTCCCGTGCTTTTCCCTCCACGATCGAAATATCTTCCCTGAAACATTCCAGCACCGTGAGCTCTTCATTTTTAAAAGTAATTTTCTGTGGTAAATATGCCGCCATCGCATTCGAGCCTAATTCCACCACTCCCTCATCCGGCTGCTCTTCATCCAAAAGCATCTTTAAAAAGGTGGTTTTCCCGCTGCCATTAGGACCGATCAATCCCACTCTTTCACCAAAAGTAATCATTAAGTCTGTGCCCTTAAAAATAACTTTATCTTCATAGCTTTTAGAGAGCCCGATCGCCTTGATCGTTTCATTTCCGGATCGTTCAGTCGCTTTGAAATCCAGCTTCATATTCCGTCTTTCAAAAACGGGTTTACCGATTCGATCCATTTTATCGAGCCTTTTTTGCATACTGGCCGCTCTTCTGAAGAACTTGTTGTTGCCCGCCCTCATTGCCCAGTCTCTGAGATTCATAACGGATTTCTCCATGCTATGGATCTTTTTTTGCTGTTCTCTAAAATGCTCATACTGAATCCGCATATTTTCTTCTTTTTGACTAATAAAGGATGAATAGTTGCCCTTATAGCATATTGATTCCATATCCTCTATTTCCACAATCTTAGAGACAACATTGTCCAGAAAATAACGATCATGGGATACGATGATAACAATTCCCTTATAGCTCTTGAGATAGCTTTCGAGCCATTCAATTGAATCCATATCCAAATGATTGGTAGGTTCATCCAGTAGCAAGATGTTCGGATTATGAATCAGAAGTTTCCCGAGCACGACGGTTGTTTTTTCACCACCGCTTAATAAATCAAAATCTCTGTTTACAAAGCTTTCAGCAAATTTCAGCCCTGTGCAAACCTTGCTCATTTTTTCTTCGCGCTCGTATCCTCCCTTAACTTCAAATAATTGAACTAAATCACTGTACTTTTTTAGGGCTTTTTCTAGGGAAGCATCTTCTAAACTCTTCATTTGCTCTTCTAATTCACGCATCTGATTCTCTATGCTGTCAATCTCTTCAAAGGCCAAGTTTAAAACATCAATGACTTTTAAGTCTTCCGGATACACGGGCGATTGTTCGAGGTAAGCCTTAGTGGCTCCTCTTGGCAAATGAATCAGACCTTCATCATATCCTGGGCTTGAAGTTTGCGGGTACCCAGGATAGTAATTCATCGGCTCAATTCCCGCAATTAATTTAAGGATCGTGCTCTTTCCACTTCCGTTTGCCCCTACGATCCCAATCTTCTCTCCCTCATACGCTTCAAAGGTTATATCATTAACAACAAGTGTGGCTTCCATAAATTTTTTTATGCCATTTAATTTCATTTCTAACATAGAATTTCCTACTTTCATCCATAATCTAAGTTACGCATTGTATGGACAGGGTTAAGAAGAACTTCAATACTATTTATTTGTATAGTAAAAAAGACCGTAAGAAGAGGGTTTCTTCTTACAGTCTAAATAATCAGTGAATATAATTTGCAGTCTAAGCAAAAACGCGCACGTTATTATGCCTATACTTCGCCATCAAGGTATATTTCAAGAAACACATGAAATATCCTCTAAATTATAATCTCGATTTCAGTAAAGTAAGTTACCTTCTAAATTGCCTTAATTCCATAAAGAGCATAACTAATAAACCTAACTTTTATAGGTAAATTAACACTCATTACAAAATCCATATTAATTTTTAAAATAAATTAATATTAGCAATTAGATGGTGTCATAAACTTACTTCCCTCCCTCGACATTTTCATTATTATCTCATTTTTTCATTTATTTGTAAATAACTGGATTGGTAAATTTTTTATACCTACACAGTCATTTTCCAGCTCGATAACGCTAACCAGTTTTCCAGTTCCTTATAGTCGGGCATTATTTTCCCAACGAGGCGCCAAAAGGAGCGGTCGTGATTCAGATGGACCATATGGCACATTTCGTGAACGACTACGTAGTCGATCACTTTCTGTGGTGCCATTGCCAGCCGCCAATTAAATGTCAACTGCAGCTTTGAATCACAGGTTCCCCATGTTGTTTTACTATCAGAAATACGGATTGAACGTGGTTTTGTTTTAAAGTTGCTTTGATAGTACTGGATACTTTTTTCTACTAACGCTTTACACTGTTGATAATAAAATCGTTTCAAAGCTTGTTTTATTTTTTCATCCTCAAGCTGCTTCACATAGATATGTAACGTACCGTCTTCAAACACGACATTGTCTTGTCCGATATTTATATCTTGATAGATCTGAATGGGATAAGTATTTCCTAAATAAAGAAAGCTCTCACCATGCTCATAGACCTTCTCCATTGGCCCAAGCATTCGATTCTTCTTTTCTTTTGATTTTTGTTGAATCAAATCCCATTTTCCCTCTACTAATTGAAGCACTCTTTCATCAGGTGTTCCTTTCGGAGCCTGCACTTCAATATTTCCATAGTGATCGATATAAATGCCGATGTTTTTCCGTTTTTTATAAATTATATTAAAACTGATTGTTTCACCTGAATAGGTATGTATCATTTTCGTCACCTGTAGGATCCGTTTATGCCCTTATTCCCTGTATTTTAATGCTAATCCTTTTAAGAAGTTCCTCGCGAATTTATCTCCGCATTCTTTATAATTCTTATGGCCTTCTTTTCGTAATAAAGCGCCCAGTTCTCCTTTTGTTACAAGTATTCCTGCTTTTCCGAATAGATCAAGCATATCCTCACTTGTTAACGCCAGTGCTATTTTTAATTTCTTTAGCAGAAGATTATTAACGTTTGCGCTTTTCTTTGAAGACAATGGTGGTGTATCCGGCTGTCCTGGTTTTGGATCTTGTTTTCCTCTTTTAAAAATAATAAAGCCATTTAAAAATGACTCGAACATCACATTATTGCATTTTATATTCTCGTCATCTTCAGCTACATCACCTTCATCGTCGTAACTATCTTTTGATTTTGTGAGTATCTTTAGCACTTCCGCTTTTGTAAATTCCATCCCACCAAGTTTAAAAATCTCTACCATATCTGTATTTTTTAAATCAAGAGCATATCTTAATCGAATTAATAGATCATTATTATCCATCATAAAACCTCCTAAATTGCACTTTCTTCAAAATGCCCTACATTTCAATATTAAAAACTCCAAGCATCGTCCTTACTATTGTATCTCCAAAGCACGCCAAAAACAAAAACGTGTCGCTTTTAAACAATGCCCATAAAATTATTAGCTTAACACTTAATAGACATGTTTTAAATAAAAAAGAGGGACGGTTCTGCTGCTGCAACTAAGGGAGTCAGGAGAACCGTCCTTTTTCATTAAAAATATTAGCTTTTTATTTTTTCATCCATTCCACTGTGA
>JAUZPT010000206.1 GCA_030705745.1 Bacillota bacterium
ATGAAAAAATGGTCCATTGAAAGAGACAATTGGAAACGGATTTATGAACAGCTCGATCATGCGGCAAATACGGAAGAAACGCTGCAAAAGAAACAGGAACTTTTGCAAAAAATAAACTGGGCAGAGGAGTTTTTGCCACAATGAAAAAAGTGAATGGACATGAAATCATTGGACTATTTGAGCAATTTTCACCTAAAGATTATGCGATGGAGGGTGACAAGGTTGGATTGCAAATTGGTCGGTTAAACCAAAAAGTAGAGCGGGTCTTGATCGCTCTGGATGTTTTGGAGGAAGTCATTGACGAGGCAATTGAAAAAAAAGTCCAATTAATTATTGCCCATCACCCAATCATTTATCGGCCTTTGCAAAAATTAGTTACAGACTCATTACCAGGCCGGCTGTTCGAAAAATTGATCAAGCATGATATTTCCGTATATGTGGCACATACAAATTTGGATGTTGCGGTCGGTGGCGTCAACGATATGCTTGCTTCTGCCCTTGGGTTGGAAAATACGGAAGTACTTGTTCCAACCGTAGAAATACTGCTGAAGAAATTGGTGGTGTATGTGCCATCAGAAAATGCAAATGATGTTCGGGAAGCGCTGGGAAAAGCAGGAGCAGGAGCGATTGGAAATTACAGTGGTTGTTCTTTTTCTTCGACCGGCACTGGGCGTTTTCTGCCAGGAGAGAACACAACTCCTCATATCGGAATTCAAGGGAAATTGGAGGAAGTGGAGGAAACCAGGATCGAAACAATTATTCCGGAGCACCTGGTGAAAAAATGCATTTCGGCGATGATTAAGGCCCATCCATACGAAGAGGTCGCATTTGATATTTATCCGGTTGAGAACAAAGGAGAGTTGCTTGGATTGGGACGGGTTGGCACGGTTAAGGAAACGACCCTTGAACAATTCGCACTCAGAGCCAAGGAAGCCCTTGAAGTGGATTCGGTCCGCATCGTAGGCGATCTACAGGCAGTAATTAAAAAGGTAGCCGTATTGGGCGGTGATGGAAACAAGTATTGGAGTCAAGCGAAATTCAAGGGTGCAGATGTGTATGTGACAGGAGACATATATTATCACACGGCACACGATGCGATGATGCAAGGATTGAATATGCTCGACCCAGGACATAATGTGGAAAAAATCATGAAAAAAGGCGTAGCCTCCTTGCTGTCCGCCCATTGTATGGAAGCCGGGTATGAAGTTGAAATTTTCGCTTCTGAAAAAGATACTAATCCTTTTAAACAAATATGATAAATTTTTTTACATTTCCATGTAGTAAAAGAACCGGACAATGTCCGGTTCTTTTCTATAAATATTTATCAGTTTATTGCTTCCTTATTTTTGACTTTCGGAAGAATTTTGCTTAATGGCACCTTTTTTTCACGTGTCCATGTAGCTTCATTTTCAGGATCAAACTGTTCTAGGAAGGAAATAACTTCCTTCGTAATCGGAGTAGGAGTGGAAGCGCCAGAAGTAACAGCAACAGAGGAAGCTCCCTTTAACCATTCAAGTTCCAATTCGGAGATATCGGCAATCCGATATGCTTTCGTTGCGGCTATTTCTTCAGAGACCTGAGCCAGCCTGTTGGAATTGTTACTCTTCGGATCGCCAACGACGATTAAGACGTCTGCAGCAGATGCCTGCTCGGCAACCGCTTCCTGGCGAACCTGGGTGGCAAGACATATTTCTTTATGCACTTCGACGTGAGGATATTTTTTCTGGACTAAGTTCATGATTTCGGCAACATCCCATTGGCTCATTGTCGTCTGGTTCGTGACGATGATTTTGTCGCTGTCCAGATGAAGAGCGGCCACATCCTCCGCTGTCTCAACGAGATGGACAATTCCGGGTGCCACACCAACCGCACCTTCTGGTTCTGGATGCCCTTTTTTTCCGATATATATGACCTGAAATCCTTGGGCTTCCTTTGTACGGATCAGATCATGAGTTTTGGTGACATCCGGACACGTGGCATCAATCGTAACAAGGCCCTTTTTAGCGGCAATTTCCCGAATCTCTGGAGATATTCCGTGGGCGGTAAAAATAACCGTCCCTTTGTCAACCTGTTGCAGTATTTCATTGCGGTTGCTTCCATCGAGGGTGATGATTCCCTCTTCAGCAAATGCATCGGTAACGTGTTTATTATGAACAATCATCCCTAAAATATAGATGGGGCGAGGCAAAGATTGATCGAGGGCAGCATTTCTTGCTATAACCATAGCATCAACCACACCATAGCAATATCCTCGAGGTGATATTTTAATGACATTCATTTACATAGTCCTCCTAATATGGACATTGACTTTTAATCTATGTATTCATTATATAAAACTTATAGTGATAATACAAAGTGAGATTGACCACATGGTTTTATTGTCCAAAAGAAAAAAATGCCCCGATGGACATTCTTTTCTCTAAAGTCAAACTAAATATACATTTTCGGGATAGATGATCCTTTTTTATTTCCCCTTTTATTTCCTGTTTGTTTAGCTTTTTTCTTCTTTTTAGTCGTTGTCCTTTTATTGGATGTATTCACTTCCAAGGATGAGGATTCTTGTTTTGTTTTTGACTTATCCGCAGTCTCTTCGGTTGTAGCGGTAGCATCATCATTTGTTGCCCCTTTTAATCCTCGATACATTTTCCACATTGCCGGCAAATTTTTAACTAATGGTCCATATTGTTGAAATTGCTGGAACATCGGTCCTACCGATTGTGCAGTCTTCAATACTTGCTGTGTATTATTGAGAAAACCGTTAATTGCTCCAGGGTTGCTTAATGATTTTAAAATGCCTCCTCCTGATGATGCTTGCCTTCCTGCAGAAGCCATTCCGCCCATCGCGCCAGAAGCATTGCCCCTTCCTAATAGTTTGGATAGAATCCCGCCTCCACCGCCCCTGTTCATCTGTGCAGGTCTTCCCATCATTTGTCCCATCATCGGTCCTTGTCCGAATGGGTTCATTCCCCGGGGGGATCCCATCATTCGCGGCCCCATTCCGCCTTGCATCGGAAATCTTTGTCTTGGTGGCATAGTATCAGCCTCCTTTCTGCTCACCTTTCTTTTAAGGTATGCACATTTTGCCAATTTGTTTAGGCTTGAGATACCTGAAAACATGATAATTTGGAGAATTATAAAATGAAGAAAAGTAAATGATGATAATAAAATATTGTTTAGGTGGAGATTTGCCACAAACTTTACTATAATTACATGATGGATGAAAATATATCTAATACATGAAAGCTAAGGAGCAATAAATTAAATGAAGGTAAATCAATTCGATCGTTACCAATTTCAACCGTTTATCATAGAGGCAATCAAGGATTTAGGTTTCAAAGAACCGACAGAAATACAGGAAAAGATGATTCCGCTCGTGTTAAAAGGAGAGAGTGCCATCGGCCAATCTCAAACAGGAACTGGAAAAACGCACGCCTATATTCTGCCACTTTTACAAAAAATTGACCCGAAGCGCCAAGAGGTACAAGCAGTCATTACAGCTCCAACACGCGAGCTTGCGACGCAAATTTACCATGAAATTTTAAAAGTGACGGAAAAATGTGACCATGAAAATAAAATTATGGCACGTTGCTACATTGGCGGAACAGACAAGCAGAGAACGATTGATAAATTAAAGCAGCAGCCGCAAATCCTTGTGGGAACTCCAAGCCGTATTAAGGATCTCATGCTTGAGCAGGCATTGTTTATCCATACCGCTCAAACACTCGTAGTCGATGAGGCGGACATGATGCTCGACATGGGCTTTATTGAGGATCTTGATAAAGTTGCAGCAAAGATGCCAGTGAATTTGCAGATGCTTGTTTTCTCAGCAACCATACCGGAAAAGCTTAAGCCATTTTTGAAAAAATATATGGAAAACCCGAAATATGTCCATATTGATGCTAAAAGGGCATCTGCGGAAAATTTACAGCACTATATCTTGCCTTCACGCCACCGCAGTAAAAAACAACTAGTTGTTGATGTACTTTTGCAAATGAATCCCTACCTCGCCATTGTTTTTACAAATACAAAAAAAATGGCGGATGAAGTGGCTGATTATCTTATGTTAAAGGGTTTAAAAGTGGGAAGAATTCATGGTGATTTAAATCCTCGTGAGCGCAAAAAAATGATGAAACAGATCCAGGATCTGGAATATCAATACATCGTTGCCACCGATCTAGCTTCGAGAGGGATCGATATTGAGGGAGTTAGCCATGTAATAAATTATGAGCTTCCTACAGACCTTGATTTTTACATTCACCGTGTGGGCAGGACGGCTCGTGCAGGCCAATCAGGTATGGCGCTAACCATCTATGAAATTTCAGACGAAGATGCACTAAACCGCCTTGAAAAGATCGGGATCGAATTTAAGCATGTCGATTTGAAGAAAGAAGAAGGCATCGTTGAAATCGAAGATCGAAACAAGCGGAAAAATAGGCAAAAACAAGCGGATGAAACGGATAAAAAAGCGAAAACGATGGTACGCAAACCTCAAAAGGTGAAGCCTGGATATAAAAAGAAAATGCAGTGGGAAATAGATAAAATAAAAAAACGCGAACGGAAAATAAACCGTAAAAAGTAAATTCTGCATTCTGGGGGAGTGGAGTGAATTTGTTGAAAATTGGATCGCATGTATCGATGAGCGGAAAGAATATGCTGCTGGCTGCAAGTGAAGAAGCTGTATCCTATGGCGCGAATACGTTTATGATTTATACGGGAGCGCCGCAAAATACAAGGCGAAAAAGCATAGAGGATTTAAACATCGAGGCGGGCAGGTTGCATATGGAATCAAATGGGATTACCGAAATAATTGTCCACGCCCCATATATTATCAACATTGGCAATTCGATCAATCCTGCTACTTATGAGCTGGGTGTGTCATTTCTTCGTTCGGAAATTGAACGTACCGAAGCTTTGGGGGCCGGACAAATCGTTCTGCACCCAGGTGCTCACGTCGGTGCTGGTGAGGAAGCGGGAATTAAGAAAATCATCGAAGGATTAAATGAAGTTTTGACAGGTAACGAAAAAGTTCAAATTGCGTTGGAAACGATGGCAGGAAAAGGGTCTGAATGCGGAAAATCATTTGAAGAACTTGCGATGATTTTTGAGGGAGTACATTTTAATGACCGTTTGTCCGTCTGCTTTGATACCTGTCATACCCATGATGCAGGTTACAATATCATCGAGGACTTCGATGGAGTGTTGAACGAATTCGATAAAATCGTAGGCATCGACCGCCTAAAAGTCCTTCACATCAATGACAGCAAAAACGCCGTCGGAATGAGGAAAGACAGGCATGAAAACATTGGGTTTGGACATATTGGCTTTGATGCATTAAGCTATATCATCCATCATCCTCAATTGGCAAACGTCCCGAAAATACTTGAAACTCCATTTGTTGGTGAAGACAAAAACGATAAAAAGGCACCATACAAGCATGAAATTGAAATGCTGAAAAGTAAAAAGTTCAATGACCAAATTCTTGAGCTAATCAAGAATTCATAAAAAAAAAGCTGTGCACACCGCACAGCTCAGGCTGTCGAAGAACATTCGACAGCCTTTTATTTCATTTTTTTCTTTAATAATTCACCGCGTTAATGTTTTTAGTAAATACCTCTTTAAACAGGTCTGTTGATTTGCGCTCCAGGCGCTTCGCTTTCCGCGGGCGTGCCGGGGAGCTTCCTCGGCGCTTCGCTCCTGCG
>JAUZPT010000207.1 GCA_030705745.1 Bacillota bacterium
ACTGGTGTATGGATGCCCTCTGCCCTTAATGTTTGAAGAAGCTCAAAACCGTTCAAACCCGGCATCATTACATCGAGAATAATGGCATCATATATGTTTTGTCGGCCATAGAATAGGCCATCCTCTCCATTATCCGCCTGATCCACTTCAAATTCATCAGCCAATAGCTGTACGATGGAATTCAAAAGAGTCAAATGATCTTCCACTACTAATAAACGCATTGTTTCAGCTCCTTTTTAGACAACGGATTAATATAGAAAACAAAGCGGCCGCAAGATGCGGTCGCTTGAAAACAATTATTCGAATCGTAAGGCCTGGATAGGATTCAATTTAGAAGCCTTATTTGCCGGAAAGACCCCAAAAATAATCCCAACAAGCAGAGAAAACATGAATGACATTAGTATAACAGAAGATGAATAGGAAACAGTTAAGCTCATGGTTTTGCCTAGAATATTGCCTACGCCGATTCCGACGAGAATACCAATAATCCCGCCAAGTGAGCTTAGGACAATGGCTTCAATCAGGAATTGAAGAAGAATATGCCGTCTTTTGGCACCAATTGCTTTTCTAATGCCGATTTCCTTTGTTCTTTCTGAAACGGAAACAAGCATGATATTCATAATGCCGATTCCACCGACAAGCAAGGAAATTCCAGCAATTCCTCCAAGCATCATCGTCATCGTATTCGTAACAGAACTCATCGTATTCATTAAATCCTGCTGATTAAACACGCTGTATTCATCCGTGCCGTTTGGAAACATTCTTTTCATCGCCATTTGGACTTCGGCCATCACAAAATCCATGTTCATGCCGCTTTTTCCTTGAAGGTACACAGTTTGAATAGCAGTATCTTTTAAAACTCTTTGAGCGGTGCTTAATGGGAGGATGATTACGTCATCACCGCTTTGTCCCATTGACCCGCCTTTTGACGTCAGCACACCTACTATTTTAAAGGAAGTACCATCTACTTGTATATGCTGTCCAATTGGATTCTCCCATCCGAAGAATGTTTGAGCTGTGGTAGAACCTAGTACAGCTATCTTTTGACGATATTCTACATCCAAATCCGAGAGGAAACGCCCAGCTGCAACTTTCATATTCCTTACATCCTGATAGTCAGAAGTAGTTCCAGTCAAAGAAACCTGGGCTGTGGTTCTATCCCTTTTTAATGTCACTCTTCCTGATACAGCGGGTGATACAGCCTTTATGGTCTGTATTTTCTTGAATTTTTCAATCGTATCATCCGTTAATTTCACTTTATCTGTGCCAAATGTATTGACGGTTAACAAATTTGTTCCCAGGTTGTTTATTTGGCTTGTTACATTTGCAGTAGATCCCCGGGCGATTGAAATAAGGACAATGACCGATGAAACCCCAATGATAATGCCCAGCATTGTTAAAAAGGCACGAAGCTTATTGCTTTTGATACTCCTTATGGCCATTTTGATTGATTGCAGAATTCCCAATTCGATCACCTTCATCCATTATCAATTTACCATCCTGAATGGAAATCATTCGTCCGGCGTTTTTTGCAATTTCCATATCGTGTGTAATGAGAATTATCGTATGTTCCTGTGAGTTTAACTCTCTCAAAATATCAAGTATTTCTTTGCTCGTTTTGCTGTCGAGTGCACCGGTTGGTTCATCAGCAAGTAAAATTGGAGGATTTCCAACCAATGCCCTTGCAATCGCAACCCTTTGCTGTTGCCCTCCTGATAGCTGGGTAGGGAGATGATTTGCACGTTCCCCAAGCCCAACTTTATTTAAACTGTCATAGGCCATTTTTCGTCTTTCTTTTGTTGGCAATCCGCTGTAAACAAGAGGAAGTTCGACATTTTCCCAAGCTGTTAATTTAGGAAGTAAGTTGAAATTTTGAAATATGAAGCCGATTTTTTTATTTCTAACCGATGCAAGACCGTTATCATTCATTCGGACCATTTCTTCTCCATCAAGAAAATACTGCCCTGAATCGGGCTGATCGAGACAGCCAATCATATTCATGAGCGTTGATTTTCCAGAACCTGAAGGCCCGATAATCGCAATGAATTCCCCTTTTTGAATAGTTATGGAAACATCGTCCAATGCATGAACATCTTCTCCGCCTAGCCGATAAGTCTTTGTTATATTTTTAATTTCGATGATAGGATGATCCATTACGATCCGCTCCTTCCACCTGACCGCGAGCCGGAGCCTTGACCGGAGCCTGAACCAGATCCCCAGCTTCTACCCATGCGGTTCGATCCGCCCATTCCTGGCATTCCACCCATTCCGCCCATTCCCATTCCACGGAAGTTGCCGTTATTATTAGTATTATTAACCGAAATAACAGGCAGTAGAACAATATCTCCCTCGGACAAGCCATTTGTTATTTCAACATTATCTTCATTATAAAGGCCTGTTTTTACAAATCTTAGCTGTGCTTTTCGGCCATTTTTCTGGCCTGCATTGATCAGTACAAACTTTTGATTGTTTCGCGAATGAACTGCTTCTACCGGAACAAATAAGGCTTGATCTTTACTATCAGTTAAAATACTTCCTTCAGTAGTCATACCAACTTTCAGCGCTTTAGGCGTGTCAATATGTACGGTTACATCAAACGTGGAAACTCCATTTGAGACAGTACCTTCATTGGAAATTGCCGATACTTTTCCTGTAAAGATTTCATCAGGAAACGAACTTGCTTTAATCGTAACGACTTGTGCTAATTTGATTTTAGGAATATCAAGCTCGTCGATTTGTATGACTGTTTGTAGATCCTTATAGTTTGTTATGTGTGCAACGACCTGTCCAATGTTAACACGCTCGTTTGGAGATACGGTCAATGATGTAACAATCCCATCATGTGGAGCTGTAATCGATGTACTACCGTCGGTAAACGTTATTAGGTTCTGTCCTGCTTTCACTTCGTCGCCTGTTTTAACCAATACTTCATAAACTTGCTTCGATGATGTTGCCTGGACATCTGTGCTTGAAACTGGCTGAACCGATCCCGAGCCACTTACCTTTACTTCAAGCCTGCCTTTTTGTACGGTTGCTGTTGAAAATGTTGGTGCTGCAGGTTGGCTGCTTCCTTTGTTGGTATATTGATAGCCAACATATGAAACAATCATTAAACATAAAACAATCAAAATCCATTTTTTCATTTTCTTTGTGCCCCTTTCATTTCTTCATCCGATTTTCGTTACTATCCGTTCGATTACAATTTAACTCGAACGAAAAATGGGATAAGCAGAGTATGTAGAAAGTTCCTTAACTTTCCCTTAAGATAATTATGTTCAAAAGATGTTTTAATCTTGGCATCCTTTTTGAATAAAAGGGGCAGTTTCCGTTTTTCCCTGAGATTCCAATTCTCACCCTTAAACGGAAAAATAGAGAAGAATCCTTTTCTATGGATTTATATAATGCTAGAATTAGAAACAGTAATTTATACATAGAACAGGATTATGAAAGGGAAATTTGTGATGCTGGAAAAATGGAAAAAAATGAAACAAGAAAAAAAACATTTAATAATTGCGTGGATTGTACTGTTTTTTTATCTTTCACCGATGTTTATATTGGGGGAGAATAGCCATATTAGGGTACATGATAACCTCGATTCAAATATATCATGGTATAAGGTATTAAAGGATACAGGGCAATTGTTTGCTCCTTTGGACAGTACATTGCCACAAATCATCAACGGTCTGCCAAGAAATGCGTTTGGCACTGAATTTAGCGGAATTCAGTGGCTTCACGAAATCTTCCCATCGATGCTTGCGTATTCAATCAGCCAAGCGATCGTGCGGATATTTGCATTTCTTGGTATGTATCTGCTGTTAAAAAGACATTTTATTAAAGTAGAGGATGCATATCCAATCAGGGTTTGGGTGGCATTGGCTTTTGCATTAACGCCGTTTTGGCCATCCGGCATGCTTAGTACGCTTGGGATGCCGCTTGCTCTGTGGGCTTTTTTGACGATCAGAGAAGGAAAAGGAACATGGAAAGAATGGCTGACGTTGTTGTTGTTGCCGTTTTATTCAAGTTTTGTACTGGGCTTTTTCTTCTTTTTGACCGCTATGGGACTCCTCTGGATCCGCGATGTTATCGTTACGCGGAAATGGAACTGGGGCTTTATTGGAAGTATTGTTTTTATGATCGGCATGTATTTGGCAATTGAGTACCGGCTCGTTTATTCACTCGTTTTTCCAGAAGCACCTACAAATCGGAATGAATTCCATGAATCCAATAATGGATTTTGGGCGACCATCCGACTGGCCATAAAAAATTATTTTTTTGCGCATTCTCATGTATTGACTATGCACGTCTATATAATTGCCCCACTCACGTTTATTGTTTTGTGGATGATTTATAAAGCGGGCAGCTTGAAAAAAGAAAAACGATTTGTAAATTTATTTACTTTAAATCTTGTACTTTCTTTTTGGTATGCATTTTGGTTTTATAAAGGCTGGACGCCGATTAAAGAAAAAGTTTCACTTTTAAATACATTTAACTTTGCACGGTTTCATTTCCTGCGTCCGATTGTCATTTATCTTTTGTTTGCCACAGGATCCTTGATACTTTGGAAACTGGGTCGCAAGTGGAAGGTTTTAGTGAAGGTATGCCTACTTTTGCAGATTGTCGTTTTGTTCTTCGGCAACCCGGAAGTTTATTATAGCTACGTACATACACCATCATTTAAAGAGTTTTATGCTGTGAAGCAGTTTGATGACATTAAAAATTATATTGGAAAGCCTCAATCTTCATATCGCGTCGCAAGCATCGGCCTTCATCCGGCAATTGCGCAATATAACGGCTTTTACACCCTAGACACCTATAATAACTATTATCCATTAGCGTATAAGCATGAATTCAGAAAAATTATAGCGGGAGAATTGGATAAGAGCTCCATGCTGAAAAAGTACTTTGATGATTGGGGCGGAAGATGTTATATTTTTGTGAATGAACTTGGTGAAAATTACGATTTTAAAAAGGATTCGAAGAAAACTATTCAACATCTAACACTTAATATAGCGCAATTCAAGAAAATGGGTGGACAATATATTCTTTCTTCAGTTCCGATTTTAAACAGTGAAGAAACCGGCCTTCACTTTCTACGCTCATTCAACAATAAAGAATCCGCTTGGAAGATTTATCTGTATCAGGCTGAATAATAGATTAGGTGAAGTAAGGAGTGATGATCAATGAATGCCCCCATTTTAACAATTGTTGTCCCATGCTACAACGAGGAAGCAGTATTGCCTGAAACAATGAAGCAGTTGTCAGGTGTTCTCGATGAATTAATTGAAGATAATCTTGTGTCCTTTAAAAGCAATCTTTTGTTCGTGGACGATGGAAGCCGTGACCGGACATGGGAACTGATTGAAACTGAAAATCGGACAAATAAGTATGTAAAAGGTTTGAAGCTTGCGAGAAACGCAGGACACCAAAATGCATTATTGGCTGGGCTGATGGAAGCAAGGCAATTGGCCGATTGCGCAATTTCGATAGATGCTGATTTGCAGGATGATTTAATGGTCATTCGTAAATTTATGGAGAAGTACTGGCAAGGAAATGACATAGTGTATGGTGTAAGGGATAAACGGGATACTGATACATTTTTTAAACGAACGACCGCTTTAGGATTTTATAATTTCATGCAAAAAATGGGTCTGGATTTAATACCGAACCATGCCGATTTCCGGCTTATG
>JAUZPT010000208.1 GCA_030705745.1 Bacillota bacterium
ATCAATTTTCGAATAATTAAAGGAGAATGACATGATGAACGAAACAAAGGAAATCCAAACATTTTCACATAAACAATTAGCTGTTTCCTGCTTTAATAAAGTGTGGGACCTTCTTGATCAGGAAAATCGCACATTTGAAGAGGACGAGCAAATGATCCACCTTAGCCATAGTTCTTTTTGGCATTGGGGCCAGGTGGAAGAACATACGTCCCAAAATATCTCGATTGGTTACTGGCAACTTGCACGTGTGTATGCTGTAGTCGGCCAGGGAGAAACAGCCCTCCGTTATGCCCAACGATGCATCGATGAGAGTGAACAAGCGAATCTCGCCCCTTTCTATATCGGATATGCCTATGAAGCAGCCGCTAGGGCTTACGCAGTGTTAAATCAAGATGAACAAGCGAAAGCGGCAAAAAATACTGCATTTGAATTTGCCGAAAAAGTAATTATTGAAGATAGCAAAAAACAGCTCGTCGCTGATTTAAATAACATATCTTATTAAAAGAAATAAGGCCTCTCTTTACATTTGAGAAGGCCTTTAATTCTACCATTATTCCAGCAATCCGTATTTTCTCTTAAACCTCGTCAAAATCTTCAACCAGTTTTTTCCGAACACCAGTAAAAAGAAGACATTTGAAAGAGCGTGCATTAAATCAAAGAGCGCGCTGCCTGCAAAATAGGTGACAAAGGCGTGGATGCTCCAGGTTCCGCCAGTTTGAACTAAGGCGAGAAATCCCCAAATATTCATGATCCAGCCAAACAGGAAGCCCCAGAGCAATCCAAAGACAATTTTTCCCCAGATGTTGCGCATCATAGCAGTATTCCGGAGAAGTCCTGCCGTATATCCAACCAGTCCCCAGGCAATCATCTGCCATGGTGTCCATGGACCTTGTCCAAAAATCATATTGGAAGCGAGCGCAGCCACCGCGCCGATGATAAAACCGCTTTCAGCTCCAAAAACTAGGCCGGACATCATAATCACAAAGGTCGTCGGCTTGACACTCGGCAGGCTGGCAAACGCTATACGCCCAACGACGGCAATAGCAGCAAGTACGGCCAGCAGCACGAGCTCCCGTGCTTCGACTTTTCTGCTTTCAAAGCGTACAAGCAGAAAAACGATTGAGAGAAGTAGAATTCCGGCACTTATCTCAACATACGAATCAGGCTTCAAAAACATTAAAAGAATCATGGCGGCCACAATGATCAAAGCGCCAAAATTCAAAGCTATTCTCCTGGCGCGCATGAGCGGACGGCCTCCTCAAGCGTTAGTATTGAATGAAGTGAACTACCCCGAAAGAGCCTTTGAATCATTGTCGTGTAAAAGAAATTGCCTTTAAAAAATCTTTCGGGAACATCCTCGGATGTAATTTGCCCATGAAACATCATGCCGCAAATAGTCGAATATTGTGCCGCAAATTCCAAATCATGCGTCGACATGAGAATGGTCATGCCTTCAGTCCGCAATTTCAACAAAAGATTGGCCAAATTTTTCTTTGAAACAGGATCCAATCCTTTTGTCGGTTCATCCAGTAGCAGAATTTCCGGCTTTCGCAGTAGCAAACAGGCAAGTGCCGCCTTTTGAAGTTCTCCCCCACTCAAGTCATACGGGTGACGATTGACGAGATGGGAGATTCCTAACTCTTCCAATAGAAGCTCTACTTCCCAACGATCGTGAAGGGACCATCGTTCCATTGTCGCCTCTATTTCTTTTTCCACTGTATCATGAAGAAAAAACAGCTTTGGATTTTGCGGCAAATATCCGATACTCTGTATAAGTTCCTTGTTTTTCGAACCTTTTACCCGATTTTCCTTATAATACATTCTTCCACTTTCAGGTGTGACGATGCCGCATATTGCCTTGAATAATGTCGATTTTCCTGATCCGTTTCCGCCAAGCAAGGCATAGATGTCTCCCTTTTCGAGAGAAAAATTCAAGTTTTCAATAACCCAATCGCTCTTCTTACCATATTTTAAAAAAAGATGTTCGGCTTGCAGCAGCACTTTTCCAGAGCGATGATTGACACGGCTTTCTTCTTTATTTTGTTGGATGCATATTTGGTTAAACCATTTTTTCCCTTCCTTGACCGTCAACGGAATATCCCGTGTATATTCCCCATCCTGATTCATACTGCTCAAATACAATGAGGGGATGCTTGGTACATACAGTCGTTTAGGCGAATTCCATATTTGCCGCATCACGCTTTTTGCATCAGCATCCATCGCTACGCTTCCGTGATCCATCAGCACCATTTTGTCTGATAGTGCCGAAACTTCCTCAAGCCGATGTTCCGCGATAATAATCGTCATTCCAAATTCTTCATTAAGACGCACGAGCATATCCAATAATTCTCTGGAACTGACCGGATCAAGTTGTGAGGTCGGTTCATCCAGCAGCAATAGATCCGGTTGCATCAGGAGCACAGATGCGAGATTCATTTGCTGTTTCTTTCCTCCAGAAAGCTCTTCTGTTCTACGGTTCAACAATGCTTCTGCACCAAAATAGTGAACCATCTCAGCTATTCTACTTCTCATCTCTCCAACGGGAAGTGCCAGATTTTCTAATCCAAATGCAAGTTCATGAAGGACACGATCTGCCACTACCTGATTCTCGGGGTCCTGAAAAACAAAACCAATTTGTTCTTCGTTTCCGTCATTCTCGTTTTGGTGGAGCCCATTTATAGTGATTTTTCCAGTTAATTCACCGTGCGGCTGAATTTCTTTTTTTAATAAGCGCAAAAGCGTGCTCTTCCCGGACCCAGAGGCACCGAATAGTGTGACGAATTCACCTCTTTCCACCTTCAAGGAAACATCCTTCAACGCTGGGTCAGAAGCATCCGGATAAGTAAATGACACATGGTTTAGTTCTATAAACGCCATCGGATACGCCCCCCAACTTCGACAACGAACGGAAAAATGAAAAACAACAAAAAGAGCACAAAGGTGACGCCTTCTTGCGGCGATAACGACAAGGGCTCCATTAGTGGATAAACGTTCAAATACCCAAGACCCTTTATACGGCCGTAAAGAACCGTCCCAAATAATATAAGTAAATAAAAAAGAGCTGCTAAATCAGTTTTTGTAAAAATAAAATATTCATAGGAAGTACGGCGTCCGGTACCATATTTTCTTGCTTTCATCGAATCCGCCGTTTGAATCGCTTCTTCCAATGAATAAGTCAATAAAACCTGAACATACAACATGCCGTTTTTCACTCTATCTCTCAACTTTCCATCGGTTACATAAATTCCTTTGCTTGCTTGCACGGCCGAAATTTCTTCCAGCCTCCTTCTCATTAATGGAATGAACCGGAGCGTTAGCATGAGCAGCACAGCGAACTGAGGAAAGATTTTGGAAAACAGAAACAGCAATTTATTGGGCGTCATTACCTCATTATAGGTAACAAACAAGGCGATGATTGACATTAACGACAACGCATTCATGCCACCAATCAAAATGGCTTCCAATGAAAAGCGATGATTGTAAGCAACAAACAACACATGCCTTCCTCTTTCATTAAAGACAGGATTTAATATGGCAATGAACAATCCGCTTATAACTATAAAAACAGTCCATTTCCGTAGATTTCCACCGTGATCGTAAATAAACGTGACGGCTAATACCGCCACAAATGCTGCTCCCAAAAAAAGCGGATGAAGCATGGCGAGCAAGAGAGTAATTGAACCTGCAAAGTAACAAAATGAAACAAGTGGGTGCAAGCGATCAAAACGGTTACTCATTTGTATTATTCCAGTTGTTATTGCGTATAATAAAATTCAATTTGATCACCGTCTTTTACTAGTATGGCATCAACGCTTTTGGTGAGGCTCTTCCCGTTTTGTTTACAAACCCACCCGCTCTTCGCACCATAATCAAACTCATAAATGTTGTCAATCCCGTTTACATAAGCCATTGCTCCGCTTCCACTGTAGTCCACCTGTATATGACGCTTTTCCGTTGCTTGCAGCAATACCTTCAAAATGGTATCGCCCTTTTTAAAGATCACATTCACTTTTTTCATGATGATTCCTTGATTTTTAGGCCCTGCGATGGAAAGGCTGACAGTATGGATTGGGTGTGCTGGTTTCGATTGGGTTTTCGTTTTTGTATTTACTTGAGCTTGTGTTTCGGTCTTTGTTTGAGCTTGTGTTTCGGTCTTTGTTTGAGCTTGTGTTTCGGTCTTTGATTGAGCTTGCGGTTTTAAAGTCGTTGAACTGTTTTTGTTGCCCATCTTAGACTGAAATGCGTTGTTTGGACGCACGAGAGTCTTTTTAGAAACTTCTTTTTTCACAACCGAATTTGAATTGGTGATGGGCGAATCAATCTTCTTTTTGATGCCAGGAGTTTCCGTTTTAATTGTTTTTTTCGTTTCTGGAGGAACGACAGCTTTCGTTGCTGTCTTCGCATCTATTTGGAGCGATTTCTCCTGAGGCTCTGAATGTTTGTTTACATCCGTGTCATTTGTTGCTCCCGTGCATCCTGCCAATTGCAAGATGATCAGGATCGACACCATCCCAAAAGCCATTTTCATTAATTTTCGCATGATTGGTTTTCACCTATGCTTTCATTTATGAATTCTGTTTTAGTTAAAATTTCGTTTTAACTTTACTAGTAATTGGATCCTCGTAAAAGTCGTTGATATATTCCAAAACTCAAAAATGGATAAAGATCGTTCAATTACGCACTCTTCCTATTAAGAAAGTAAAAATAAACTGCGCCGAACAACACAAACAGCAAACCAACGGCAACTAGGTTCAAATCATTCGTTGCCGTATTAGGAAGAAGGTGGCCGGTCTTAACTTTATTTTTTGGACTAATGACCGAATTTACACTTCGACGGTCAGTCGACTTTACACTATGAGTTAACGGAATTGCATAGAGAAAACCTTTTCCATTTTCCATAAGCTTATACGCAACTACCGCCTGAATCCCCTGAGCCGTTGAGAAGGTGTCGCTTACATTTCCTCCCTGCCAGTCAAAGCCTCCATCCGCATTTTGGAATGTTAATAAATAGGTAATCAAGCTTTTGCCGTCTTTTGAAAATAACTCGGAATTTGCATCGATATTGAGAGCCGATAAAGCAATAACTGCTTGTGCGGCAGTAGAACTATTGTCGATTTTACCCGCAAGAAATTTCTTGGATAAAAATTGTACAGCACGATCAATCTTTTCCTGAACCCCTTTCTCATTCTTATGAGGGGCAAGAGCTGTTAGAACCATACTAGTTGTATCAGTGTCACTTGATGCGCTGCCATCCCACGCCCATCCTCCATCTTTATTTTGTTTTGCTAGCAATTGATTGACCAGCTTCTGTTTTGTCCAATTAGCTGATGCTGGAATGTTAAATTTCGAACTGTCCAGCGCAATTAATCCGTACGCCACTCCATTGAGGCCTTGTTTTGTAACCTCACCATTATAGATGGATGCAATTAGGTTATACCCATCCACATTCACAGGATTTCCGCCAGCGGCTAAAATTCCGAGTGCATAGCGTTCATAATCGGTAATTTTTGCGAATTTTCCTTTTTTCTCCTTCACAAGCTTTTTGACACCATCCAGATAACTCGCAGGTATTCTTTTTCCGGCTTGCTTGAGCGCAATGGCTTCCCAGTCGCCTAGGGGATGTTTTAAAGCATACTGCATCCCGGATTCAACGGACTTATTCAGAACGTAGGCCGAAAAAGGGGCTG
>JAUZPT010000209.1 GCA_030705745.1 Bacillota bacterium
AAATCCTTCTCTGGCCTCAGGCCGAAGAAGGATTTTTTTAGCTAATCAGAATTTATATCCATAAATTCCGAACGCACGACTGACAAGATGTCCTAGTCGGGCGAAAGCCACATGAAGTGGCATTATTAGCGCGATAAGAGCACTACACCTCTGTCGTCACCAATCGGCAAGTTTTCTTTATCAATCCTGGCTTTTTGTTTCGGCAAGATTACTCTCGAGCTCATGAATCGATTCTTCTATTTCGGCAATTTCTTGTTTTAATTCTGTTTGATGCGGCTCGATTTCTTCTTTCCAATGAGAAACGGCCGTTTGAATATCGGTAAGAAAAGTAGATGCATGAGTTTTGGCCTCTTGAGAAACGGCAACAGTGGCATCCTTAATATCGAGAATGCTCTCTTTAAGCTCATCCAGCTGCTTCATCCATATATCTTTATTTGCGCTCCAGGATTCTCTTGTTTCTTTACCTGACTTCGGATTGGTCAGCATTGTTCCTACTCCCGCAGCAATGCCACCTAGTACAAATCCATATAATAGATGTTTAACTTTCATAGGATTAGTCACCTCGTTCGTTATTTTTCATACAGTATCATTCTACATTTACAGAAAGAATACCTTTCTATTATAGCTAATAGAATTTATTTCTTCGAATGTGGACGGATGTTTACCTACGGCGCTTCCGCTTTTCTTATAAAACCAATTACTCCGTTTATATCACTTTAATGATGGTTCTAAACCACTCTTGTTCATATGCTGATTAGGATAAGCATATATATTTATTATCATCTCTGTAAGAAGGTTAATCGTTTGTAGTATGGAAGAGGGGTGGAAATTACGGCTGTACTATTATTTGCAACGAGCGCGGCTTTGTTTTTCGGTGCTTTACGATATATGTATCTGCATCAAAAGTCGGGGATGTATCCGCCTAAACAATTATTGAGGAGAAAAATTGGGTCATTGTCAGGATTGGGGATTATTTTTCTTCTATTTGGATGGTTTCTTTATCGAAATTAAAAGGGCCTGCTAGAAAATCCAGCAGGCCCTTGAACTATTTATTTGTTGGTTTGAATTGGACGAGTCACCATTTTTGTCCTTTTGACAACTGTAAGTGCAATTGGATACAAAATAACCATCGTTATGGTATTGACCACAGCTGTTGGCAATACGACTGCAGCAAACAGACCGGCAAATGGACCAGGCAAGCCTACAATAAAATAGGCAGAAGTTAAAAATACAAGTCCTGAAATTAGCGTACCGAAAGCGGTTAGAGCCCCAACAGTAACAATATTCCCTTGGTATTTTTTAAAAGCAAGATACAGCAAGAAAAATATAGTTGCAGTTACAGGCTTATCAATAATATTCGGAATTAAGCCTCCAGGAAAAGTGGAGGTCAACCCGGCTATAATACCGGTAACGATCGCCAAAAGCAAAACACTTTTCTTTTCTGGAAAAAGGATGATCCCCAAAAACATCATCGTTAACATCATGTCCGGTTTCATTCCCATAAATATCGGGGGAATGACTGTATGAAGGACAGCCCCCATTCCCACAAGTAGTGAAAGGGCGACTAAGTTTTTCGTATTCATTTCTCATCTCTCCTCTGCTCATCTAAGCAATATGATTTCTCCTGCAGTGCGCTAAATGCCTGCAGCGAAAAACTAGTTCTTATTATAGCATAAATAAAAAGGATGAATAAGAATAAATTCTTCCAATTGAAGGAGGAATACGTTGTAGATTAAAGATGTTTGTTAATATTTGCAGCCATTTCAAGAAGTGATGCGGATGTATAATCGCTCTGGTTGTTTTTCCATACTGCTCCAAAGCCATCTCCCTTGCCGTAACGCGGAATTAGGTGGAGATGAAAATGGAACACAGATTGTCCTGCTTGCTCTCCGTTATTGTTGACCGTGTTTAAGCCGATTGGTTGAAATTCGTTTTTTAACGCATTTGCGATCGATGGGACGGCCTCAAATAGATGGCCAGCGATTTCTGTGGTCAGTTCAAACACGTTTTCTTTATGTATTTTCGGAATGACGAGAGTATGTCCTTTCGTGACCTGACTGATATCGAGAAACGCTAAGACATGCTCATTTTCGAAAACTTTTGCAGCGGGAATATCCCCATTGACAATTTTGCAAAAAATACAATCGCTCATTGTATGCACATTCCTTTCATAATTGTTTTTCCGTATTTTAACACAAAGAACCTACAGAAAAAAGACAAAGACAGGATTCGCTAGGAATCCTGCCTATTGTGTAGGGGCAACTGCTTCTTTAATTACGTTCTTTCAGGACTTCTCTTTCTTTGATAAACACCTCATTGTTTTTAGGATGAGAGTTCGTTTAAAGAATGATTTACGTTCAAGCTAACCATCCCCTTATCTTTCTTTATATGTTGGATAACAGTATAAATCGGATAATGAATCTGCGACAAACACCTCATTTTCAATTGGTTAAATGCCGATTAGACGGTACGGTGTTCTTTGAACGTTAAATGGTTAAATGGCATAAATGCGCAAAACAACCATCCCCTTATTTGAAACGTTTGAAGCTGCTTATATTGAAAGGATACTGTCTTTAACAGACACCTCATTCCAATTTTGATGATTACCATCATCGAAAGGTTGTTTCCCCTACAAACATTATGATGTCCGTTCTGATAAAGTATATACATGCGAATTTCTAAAAAGTTCAATTCCTATTTTTCTCATGAACATTTTGATAAAATTAAAAGAAATAGGTCAAAGGGATTTTTACCATTCTGCTAACTCGCGCAGATATCATGATGTTTTGGAAAGGGCGTTGAGACGATGTCTTTGTTGACCATCCGTAACCTTACAGGGGGATATACGAAAAACCCTGTTTTAAAAGATATTTCATTTGATGTGGCGGAAAAGGAACTTGTTGGATTAATTGGATTGAACGGTGCTGGAAAAAGCACGACCATTAAACATATTATCGGATTGATGGAGCCTCATAAAGGTGAAATTAAATTAAAAGATCGTACATTTATTGAAAATAAAGAAGAATATCGGAAAAGTTTTACGTTTATTCCCGAAACACCCATTTTATATGATGAGCTCACGCTGGAAGAACATTTAAAACTCACAGCAATGGCTTATGGCCTGAGTGAGTCTGTTTACAAGGAGCGAGTAGCCGATTTGCTAACTGAATTTCGCATGGAAAAACGGCTCAACTGGTTTCCGGCCCATTTTTCTAAAGGGATGAAGCAAAAAGTGATGATTATGTGTGCATTCTTAATCGAGCCCTCACTTTATATCGTCGATGAACCGTTTGTCGGTCTCGATCCCCTTGGCATTCAATCTTTGCTCGATTTAATGGACAAAATGAAGAAAAAGGGTGCAGGGATTTTAATGTCGACGCATATCCTTGCAACAGCTGAACGGTACTGTAATCGTTTCATCATATTGCACGAAGGGAAAATCAGGGCAAAAGGTACGCTTGATGAATTGCGTGCACAATTTTCGATGCCAGGTGCAACCTTGGATGATTTATATATTCAGCTGACAAAGGAAGAAAATTATGTTTGATGAAAAAAAACTTTGGAAAGAGCGTGCCAGCCTCCGTTTAAAAGAACTGGGGCGATATTTACGCTATATATTCAATGGGCACTTGATGATTGTTTTAATCTTTTTTGTGGGTGCTGCTGCTTATTATTATCAGCAATGGCTGATCACTGTAACCCCCAGTTTTCCGGCACAGTCTGTGATGGCGATCTTTTTTGCGCTGCTGCTGACGTACAGTCCGGTGTATCATTTTTTGCTGGAGGCAGATAAAGTATTTTTGATTCCACTTGAAACGAGGCTAAAAGGGTATTTTTTAAATTCTGGCATTGTAAGCTTTGTATACCAGGGATATTTGTTATTGTTGGCATTGGCGGCCTTTATGCCGCTCTATGCAAGGGTTTCTGGTCAAGGGTTCCGCTCTTTCTTGCTTTTTCTGATCGTGCTGCTTCTATTGAAAATATGGAATTTAAATGTTGGATGGCGTGCTCAATATGAAGTGGAAACCTCAGTCCATCGTTGGGATTTATTCGTCCGTTTCTGCATGAACGGATCCTTTATTTATTTTATATTTAAACAAGCAAATATGTTTTTTCCGACAGCCATTTTTCTTATCATGGCGGTGTATTACGCATATTTTCACACCCGCTCAGTTAAAAAGGGATTAAAATGGGATGCATTAATTTCTCAGGAAGAAAAGCGGATGGCATCTTTTTACAGAATAGCGAACTTATTTACTGACGTGCCAAAAATAAAGGATACGGTAAAAAGAAGAAGAGTGCTGGATATTTTTTTGAAAGGAATCAGCTATTCTCCTGACAAAACGTTCGACCATTTGTTTTCACGGGCCTTTTTGCGCTCAGGAGATTACTTTGGGCTTTATCTAAGATTGACAGTCATAGGTGGTGTCGCACTCTACTTTTTAACATTTGGCCTTGGACAAATACTCTTGGCCGTGCTGTTTATTTATTTAACTGGCTTTCAACTGCTGCCTCTGTGGAATCATCATCAAAATAAGTTATGGGTGGACTTGTATCCGCTTCGCGATAATGTTAAAACAAGGGCATTCACTTTGTTATTATCGACTCTATTAACTATACAGGGGTTTATCTTTGCAGCGTTGGTGTTTATTAAGGGGGATGTGACGGCTGCCCTGTTGGCGTTGCTCGCCGGAATTGCTTTCATCTATCTTTTTGTACACTTCTATAGCAGAAAGAGGCTGGGTGACAAATGAATGACTATGAATTGAAGGTATTTGAAGAAGTGGAAATATGGAAAGTGAAGATTACCAAACGCTCGGGTCTTGTAAATCGGTTGTCGAAAAAAGCGCAGTTGAAAATGAATGGATTAATACCAGAAAAGGTTCATAACGCGGTGACGGAGAGCATTAAGGCGATGGTAAAGGCAACTCTCTTTGGTGCACAAATCACGGCAAACAAAAAACATGCCTCGGGATTAACTCTGTCTGAAAGGGATGTTCTTGCAAGGCGAAAAGCCGATTTTTATAAAAAAACGGCGATTATTGAGGGAGCAGGTACCGGAGCAGGGGGCTTTCTTGTTGGAATGGCAGATTTCCCGTTGCTTTTATCCATCAAAATTAAAGCATTATTCGAAATTGCGACGATTTACGGTTATGACACTAATGATTACAGCGAGCGGATGTTTATTCTGCATGTCTTCATGCTTGCGTTCTCAAGCGATGAAACACGGATTCAAACTTTAAAGACCATCGAAAACTGGGAACATAAAAAGGACAAGCTAGTGGAAATGGATTGGCGCAAATTTCAGCAGGAATACCGGGATTATATTGATTTAGCAAAGATACTGCAGATGGTTCCAGCAATTGGCGCGGTGGTTGGGGCATATGCGAACCGCAACTTGTTGAAGCATCTCGGAGATACGGCGATCAATGCGTATCGTCTTCGCTGGTTGGAAGACATGAATGCGTTGATATAATTCAACAAAGAAAGAGCATGCATAACGCATGCTCAGGCTGTCGAAAAACATTCGACAGCCTTTTATTTTCTTTATCGAATCACCGCGTTATTAGGTTCTAATATTATTAGAAATTACCTCATTAAAAAGGTCTGTTGATTTGCGCTCCAGGCGCTTCGCTTTCCGCGGG
>JAUZPT010000021.1 GCA_030705745.1 Bacillota bacterium
AATTTAATCAAACGTTTGATCAAACAAAATGAGGCTGGCTCTATATGAGTCAGCCTCATTTTTTCATTTGTTTTCTGACTGTGGTTTGTAGATGATTGTTCCGTCTTTTTCCTTCGTAATTTTTTCGCGCATCATGCTCAATTCCTGCAACGGATCCACCACTGTGTCTTGACCGAATAAATCGAAGAGACCAAGTAATTCCTGCCACCCATCCTGCCATTTTTTTATATTATCCATCATGGATGCATCATTTTTGCACAGCTCAGTTATTGGGATTTTGTTCTTCGATGCTTCATCGATTAATTTCAGTGCGAGTTCTTTTGTAATCGTTCCATTTGCATCCTTTAATTGATTGCAAGGGGATACCTCTCCCTTAGCCGATGAAGAATTCGGTCCTGAATCCCTGCTGCCCGTTGTTGAAATTACCTGGCCAAGTACCGGTTTATGAGGGGCTTGCGTCTTCATTATCACATGTTTAAGCGTTCCCGTAACCGGTTTCTGAACTGAATTTAGAGAAAGCTTCCCTTTATCAAGGGTTTTAACAACAGGATCGGCCAGCTTTTTTGTTTCACCTACTGCCCTTTGTAACGGCTTTCGAAGTGCTCCTGAATGTTCCTGAAGTGCTCCAGCAGCTTCACCTACTGTTTTTTGCAAAGGACCAAATAATCTGCCTACACCTTTTTGCAGCGTGTCGGTTAGCCCGCCAACTGTCTTTTGCAGTGGATCGGTTAATCCACCCACTGTCTTTTGCAGCGGAGCAGTTAATCCATCTACTGCATGTTGCAATGAATCGCTTAAACCGTTAAGTGGCTTAGTGGCCAATCCTGCAAGAGTGGGGTCAACAGGTTTCAGAAGACCATCCTCTTGTTTAAGCTGGCCCATGCCGCCAATCGAGCCGAGGTTTCCATTATCCATTTTATTATCGCCACACATCAATGGCAGATGTCCGCTAGTAATTTTTCCAATTTCGCTATCCAACTCATTAACAGGAAGAGTTGCTAAATCCTGGAGCATTTTTATTTCGTTTGGTTTTTCAGGACCAGCGTTCCCGGTAATCGTTTTCAACGTTAATTGATTAATATTGCTGTCTTCTGCATTCATATAGTGAGCCACCATGACGACATTTTCCAATCCTGCCTCAGGAATGGGCGTTAATGCTTGAAGGCAAGCCCCTTTGAAAGTAATCGCCGAAGCATCCACAGTCATTCCGTTCATCGTCACCGGGCCATCTGCCTTTAGCGTTACACTTATGATGCCTTGGGGGGTTTGAAGCTCTTTTGTTAACTTCATTCCATAGATTGTTGCAGATGCATAATGAAAACGCAGCATAGGCTTACTAGTGTTGGAAGCGGTTTCTTGATTGACGATAGTCGCTACCATTCCTGAACCGATAACCCTGTCAGCCTGGATGATAAATCCATCCAAACTGGTATCCGCTGTCTGTGCTGATGCATTTTGAGAAAATAAAGAAGTCAGAAGCATTAAGTGGAGACATAGGCTTATCAAAAGAATTCTTTTATTTATGTTTTTCCTCCTCATATTTCTCTAACTCCTTTACCCTGTTTGGACTGTTGTTTCTGAAAACTCAGCTGCCACCTTTTCCTTTTTATTTATTGGAGCCATCCGCCAAGCAATTAAAAGGGAACCACCGATAATGCCCAAAATTGTTCCAATGAGAAATCCCCCTAGCGCCCCAATAACAGACAATATTGAAAGAAAAATAGTGAAAACACCCAACAGTTTCGAAGAATTCGGAAAAAATAGAGCCAGTATCCCAATCAAGGTGATTAGTCCACCAAACAATAAACCGATGACTGCTAAAGATCCTGGAAGAAATGCGCTTAAAAATAGATTCATTGGAATCCATAAGATTAGAAGGCCGCTTAGAATTGTAACGATAGATCCCCAGAATGGCCTCCGCTTTCTCCACTTTTGTTTTTCCATTGATTTTCCTCCCTACTTTCCTACTTTTTGATTTTTTCCACTGTCAATCTCATTCCGCTCATATTAATCGTTTTCTGAAATAAATAGTGTGTCTTCAGCTTTGCGTTCTCTAAAACAATCGATGAGGAGGTTTGCTGAAACTGTTTTGTCCAATCATCACTTTTCTTTTCTTGAAGCGTCAGGTTTTGGAATTTCGCATTGGCTTCAATAAGTCCTGCATCCTGTTGAAGGCCGGTAATTTGAACAGGCTTGGAAGCAACGATCTTTACTCTGATCCAATCAGAACCTACTTTAAAATCCTTGTATAATTGCAAATGGTCGATCGTTAAATTTTCAATCAAGTTAGTTCCTTCAGGTACAGAAGATTCGCTGCTCGTTTCACCCATTTTCGGATAAAATGTATATCCGGTTCCCTCCAGCTTGTCAAATTGAACGTAAAAATCACCTACACCAGCAAGCGGCACCGCATATGCCACTCCAGACAACCCGAATGTAACAAGTAACAGCCCAAGCAATAAAACCCCACTAGCCATCGAAGTCCAGAAAACCTTTTTATTCGTTGATCCTTCTACTAGCTGAACAGCTGATTCCATATGAAACCTCCTTGTTTGAATTTTTAAAAAATTCAATAATTAAATTTACCTTACCCAAGTTTTCAACAAACTAACACTACAAAAAAAATAAAAACCTATCCAAAATACAGATAGGTTTTCGTAATAAACTTAACGATTATCAATTTTTTCCGGATACAAATCATGATTCATCAAACGGTACTCAGCCATTTGCTCATATTTCGTTCCTGGTTTTCCGTAGTTTGTATATGGGTCGATGGAAATTCCGCCTCTAGGTGTGAACTTGCCCCAAACCTCGATGTAGCGCGGATTCATGAGTTTGATTAAATCATTCATGATGATGTTCATGCAGTCTTCGTGGAAATCGCCATGGTTGCGGAAGCTGAACAAATACAGTTTTAGTGATTTGCTTTCAACCATCTTTTCATCAGGAATATAGCTGATATAAATAGTCGCGAAGTCCGGTTGGCCTGTTTTCGGGCATAGGCTTGTAAACTCCGGGAAATTCATTTTTACAAAATAATCACGGCCAGCATGTTTATTATCAAAAGCCTCGAGCACGTCTGGTGTATAGTCAAATAAATATTTTGTACCTTGATTGCCGAGGAGCGTTACTCCATTCAATTCTTCATCTGTTCTACCTGCCATTTTGAATTGCCTCCTTTTTCTATATAAACCGATTTATCGTCTGAAAACAAAAACCCATATCCTAAGGATATGGGGAAATTTCACCAATCCATAGTTTTTTATAGAGGGTATGAGCTATGAACCTCTGTCGATTTGACGGTTTAAAAGTTGATAATTACCATAGTAAATATAGATAAAAAGAACCTCTATGTCAATACCTTTGCTACATGTAGGGGTTGCAATTTGCGGAGTGCAGAGGGTACAATCCCTTTAAAGGAAGGTGTATTTTCGATTTACAGGAGGCATATAATGTGGAATGACTTTAAAAAATTTGCGATAAAAGGAAATGTCATTGATCTGGCAGTCGGTGTCATTATTGGTTCCGCTTTTGGCAAAATTGTAACCTCCCTCGTTAAGGATATGATAATGCCGTTAATTGGCCTTATGATGGGGGGATTTGACTTTACGAAGTTTTCCTACCATTTCGGTAAATCCGAGATAAAGTATGGTCAATTTATTCAAACCGTTTTGGACTTTTTCATTATCTCCTTCTCTGTCTTTGTCTTTGTAAGAATCCTTCAACGTTTCAAACGAAAGGAAGAAATTACAAAAGAAGAGGAAACAATCGATAAAAAAGAAGAATTGCTAATGGAAATCAGGGACTTATTAAAAGAACGCAGTGAACAGCCTTTGCGATAATGGAAGTCAACATCCTATCTTACAAACGATTAAAGCATATTTCGAAAAAAATGAAACTATCCGGCACCCTTGTCCGTATGATAAACTAACAAAAAACAATGAGGTGATCGATTCCATGTATACTAAAGCATCAAATGCATATCTCCCATCAGTTCTGAGGACATTTGCACTATCACTGGCCATCGCTTTTCTTGGTACGGCAGCTGGAGTTTTCCTACCTGCTGGTTTATTCTTGCCGATTGCTGTCCTTGAAACAGGAATGCTGTTATTCGCCTTTTTCTTAAGACGCAGAAAAGCCATCTCCTATCCGTTTTTATATGTTTTCACTTTCCTTTCGGGTGTAACCACCTTCCCGATTGTTGCCCATTACACGGCTGCAGCCGGTGGAAATACTGTCTTTCTTGCTTTGGCAACGACCGTAACAGTATTTAGCGGCCTTTCAATTTATGCGGCAAAAACTAAAAAAGATCTTTCTTTCTTAGGTGGGATGCTGCTTGCAGCTTTGCTCGCACTCATTGCCATTTCTATCTTTTCTATTTTTTGGCCATTAAGCTCGACTGCTATGCTCGCTTATTCATTTATCGGAGTTTTGGTATTCAGCGGCTATGTGCTATTTGATATCAATATGATGAAACAGCATGGGGTAAGAGAAGAAGATGTTCCCATGATGGCATTAAGCCTTTATCTTGATTTCATCAATTTATTTATTAGCCTTTTGCGTATTTTCGGGATTATTTCAAGCAGAGATTAAGATATTTTTCCCCTGCTATCAACGAAACTTTTACTATTACTAAACCTTTTTAAAAGAGCGCCAGGAAAACTTCCTGGCGCTCTTTTGCAAGTAATAAAAATCACTCTACGTTGGAATTTAAACGTTTTCTTCACACTGACAGGTTTTTTTTATCGCATAATGGGTACATATATATATAAGCAATATAAACAAGAACGAAAATCAAAAAGCGTTTTTCAAAAGAAGGAGGAAAATCCAACTATGAAAAATTCACGTAGTGTAAGTCCATACGTTTTTGCTGGTGTCGGTGTGGGGGCTCTTTTATGGTTTGCATTTAAACCAAACAAAGAGAGCATTCAGGATTTCGTTCAATCCATAAAACAGAAGGTTACATCTGCAAGGGCTACTCAAGGTCTTCCCATTGAAAAGGCAGGGCATCCAGATCCACATGATATCGATGATAACAATATGGTTAGTGAAGGTGCAATGTACGGAGTTCATTATTATAACAAGACCGAACAAGAAGCCTAAGGGAATGCTTTTCCTTTAGGTTTTTCCTTATAAGCATAAAAGTATATTTATTCCGTGGGATAAAGTTGGAGGACATGTTATGGGCTATTTATTTATTGTCATTTATGCCATCATTATCCTGGCTGTGATTGAGATTAACGTAATATTTTTCACGCTGACAGGTCTTGAAAAACACATCTCAAGATTTCAAGTGATTTCCATGCTTACTGGAACCGGCTTTACAACCGGAGAATCAGAACTGATTATTGCCCATCCTGTTCGCCGAAAATTAAGCGCCTTTTTAATCTTATTTGGTGCCTTTTCCTTGGCGGTTATTATTTCTTTTATAAGCAATATATTGGCAAAAACATTCTTAACAAAGGAAATCGCGTATGTTGCAATCGCACTCATCGTCATTTTGATCTTCCTGAAAATTCCTGGAATGCAAAAAAATCTCTCGAAAAAATTTAAAGGAGAAATGAAAAAACACTTTCATGTAAAAGACCTCCTCATAAAAGATGTGCTATTGAAAAATGAAGCTGATAATATTATTGAAGTTCCAATTCATGAGTCTTCCCCCTACATTGGCAGTACATTCCGAGAGAAAATAAAAGAATCCGATGATATAAATATTCTATATATTAAACGTGGAGACTTAATGCTTCGCAAAGAACGCTTGCGCGAAACACTTCAAGCTGGGGACAAATTGCTTCTATACGGTGATAAAACTGCCATTGGAGAAATGTTCAGCGCAGAAATTAAGAACCTCGAAAAAAAGAAGGTAAACGACGAAGAAACACTAAAATCTGTTTTGTAGCCGATGATTCCGATTCACTTGAATGGAATAGTTAATCTGTGAATACATTATTAAAGCCCCTGCTAAGTGCAGGGGCTTTAATGATGTATATACTTAGTTTACTTCCTTACTGAAACTTGGTTGTAACATTTTTGCATCTACAAAAATTTTGCCTAGCTTTTGTTCCCCTTGTGCAAAAGTTGCATTGGCAGCGTCAAGAGATGGTTTATCCTTTTTCAATTCGTCAGCCTTAGCTTGGTACGAATCAGCAAAATCCTTAAGGACTTCTTGTAAATCCGCTTTTTGTTTTTTGAGTTCTGCCGGGATGGCATAAGCTTTTACTTCTTCTGCTACAGCCGCAGCCGAAGCACTTGCAGGTGCTTTCATTTCCGGTGTTGGTGTATCAGCCGATTCGTATGTATTGAGATCCGCATCTTTTGCGTTGATTTTTTTGCTTAGGCCCATGTAAAACTTAACTAATGCCGTTTTAACCTCTTTAGCAGAAACAGCAGGCGCTACTTTCTTTTCGGATTGCGTAGAGCAAGCAGATAAGCCAAGTGCCAATGTAACAGCAGAAACAAACAGTACTACTTTTTTCATTTTCTTTTCCCCCATAAATTCTTTAATAAAAACCACCTTTTACACAATATAATAAATTGTATAAAATTTCAAGAATTTACCTCAGAACAATTCATCACTTTTCTTCGACAATTCCTAATCTTATTCGACAAGTGAATGCTTAAATGCGTAAATGACCGCCTGAGTACGGTCCTGAACCTGAAGTTTGCTTAAGATGTTACTGACGTGCGTTTTGACTGTTTTCAAGGCAATGAACAATTCATCCGCGATTTCCTGGTTCGCTTTCCCTTCCGCCATAAGCAGAAGAATTTCCAGTTCGCGAGCAGTCAGTTCCTCATGGAGAAGGTGCTGATTTTTTTGGCGCATTTTCACCATCATCTTCCCTGTTACCTCAGGCTCTAGTACAGATTGTCCATTGAAAGTAGCACGAACAGCATTCGCAATTTCACCCGCTTTTGATGTTTTCAGCATATAGCTTGTTGCACCTGCTTCAAGGGCTGGATAAACTTTTTCATCATCCAAAAAGCTCGTGACAATGATTACTTTGGCTTCAGGCCACTGTTCAATGATTTTTCTTGTCGCTTCAATACCATCCATTTCTTTCATGACTAAATCCATCAATATTATATCCGGGCGAAGCTTGAGGGCAAGTTCAACACCCATTTGCCCATTATCTGCTTCACCGACAACCTCAATATCCGGCTGTGCCGCTAAATAGGCGGAAACGCCGATTCTTACCATTTCATGATCATCCACGAATACGACTCTAATCATTTTTATCGTCCCCATTTCCCATTGCCGGCACCTTCACCTCGAGGCGAGTTCCCTTATTTTTCACACTCACAACCTTCAATGTTCCACCGACTTCAACTGCCCGTTCATGCATATTTTGCATTCCGTAAGAGCCAGCTTTTGCATCTTCCTCCTGAAAACCAATTCCATCATCGACCACGCGCATAATAATTAGGTCTTCCCTTTTAATTAATAATACTTCCAAGCTGCTTGCCTTTGAATGCCTGAGAGTGTTCGAAACGGACTCTTGGAGAATTCGAAAAAGATGATCCTCCACCCCTTTATCAAGTGGAAACGGCTCAACCTTCCAATGAATATTCATCGTTACTTTTTGAGATAATTCTATTAAAAGTTCCTCAATTCCTTCTTGAAGCGTTTTACCCTTTAAAGCAACTGGACGTAGGTGAAGCAATAACGCGCGCATTTCAAGCTGTGATTGATGAATCATTTCTTCTACCATTTTCAGCTGTTTTGTTTCCCTATTATTGGAAGGCTCTTTTGTTTCGTTAATGGCTGACATCATCATCGAAGCAGCAAATAACTGCTGACTGACTGAATCATGCAGCTCCCTTGCCAGTCGATTTCGCTCCTGCGAAATAATTTCCTGTATCCGGCCTTCTACATCTTCAACCTTTTCAGTCGCGAGACGCTGTGACAGCATGACCTGTTCGGTCATTTGCTTGCCAATCCTTTCGATTCGGTCGATAATAAAATGCATTTCTGTATTGCTTGCTCCATCTTTCCGATCAAAAATTCTGCCTTCCTCAAGTTGAGAAAGTGATTGATCCACGAAATGAAGCTGATTTTTCCAGTAAACTCCTGAAATCATTCCAAATAGAATTCCTATTCCTACACTGCATATCGGAATAAAGAGTACAAAAGGAATGTTCATAAAACGATGATCCAGAAGTTCAGTCCAATGATTGAATGGAAATATCCATAAGTAGGCGAAGGAAAAGAAAATGGCGAGCATAAAAGAAAAACCTGATGCCCATACAATTTGGCGCTGGACCGAGCTCATATGCGTACCACCTCTAAATTCCCAACAATCAGTGATGTAAATATTTTAATTTTTTGCCCTGACTGCTCATAATTCGGTGTTTGCAAATGATAGACCTGATTAAAGAGTTTGGTTTCCTGCAATCCAAAAATCGAGGTAGACCCCGCCATTACCGAATGATGAAGGCTGACTTCAACATCATATGGAACAAGGATCCGGACATTTCCGATAAAATTGCGGACAAATACAATTGTTTCTCCTTTTGGCAAAAATGTATTGCTGAAGTCTATGATTGTATCTCCTACGCCGGCCTGAATATTAATATCGTTCCATTCATACGCATGGCTAGGTGTCTTTTGTTGACCAACAAGAATATTTTCGAGTAAAGGCTTTGTTCTAATTATCGTTTCTGCTTGATTAACCGATTCCTTCTGGTTAATCAATGGTGTAATCTTCTTTGGGGTCCGCTTTGATTGGGAAAACTGAACAATAAAATGGATCAGAATTGCTACCAGTAAAAATTTAAACGTCATCATTGTAAAAATGCTCGTACACGTAAAAATAATTCCGCCCCAAAACAAAATTTTACCCTTTTTTTTCGCCATTCTTTTACGGCCAAGATAAATCATCATCGCTGAAATAAACAGGGAAAAAATAAGTCCGCTGTTAAAAAAAGCAATCTCCATTAATAGGACAAAGATTCCGATGATCACAATCCAGCTCGGATAATCCTTTTTCAAGCTTTTCAGCATCACTTACGCTTCCCTTCTAATAAATAGTTCATTTATAACCCAAAAGGCGCAGAAATCTACGCCTTTTTAGAATACCATGTTTTGTTTATAAAATGGACTTGCTTTCTTCACTTTTCAATCCTTTTTCCAATTCGGCGATTCGCGCATCAATGGTATGGCGGAAGTAGGAGCTGTTCACCTGCTGCTCCAGGCGGTCAAGATAGTTTTCGATTTTCTCAAAGCGTGAAAAATTGCTGTCCGAAAAGCTATTGAACTCCAGCACCTTATTGATACGATTATGGGCACGTGTCACATTTTCACGTCCCATTAGTTCCAAACGACGGATATTCATATCCTTCAGTTTATGCTTCATCTCTTCATATTTTTTTTCTAAAACACTCAATTGTTCAATGGCAGTATTCATAGCTGTCTGCAAATGCTGTGCACGGTCTGCATATTGCGTATGTTCCTGTGCGGCAAAATCAGCAAGATTTGCTTCCCCTGCTTGAGAGGCTATTTCGGCCTGGCGTTTTCTTTTCTCTGCAAGTTCAATGGATTGTTGATATTCACGCGTGAACTCTTCAATTAATGCATGCTGGCGCTCAACCAGTTTCCTTACCTTTTCTGCTTCCTTCTCTGACTGAAGAAGATAATGATTAAGCATTGAAATCGGATTTTCCTTTTCCTTTTGATCGAGCACTTCATGTAAATCAGCATAAACCACATTTTTTAATTTTGTTAATAAGTTTGTCATGTATAACTCTCCCTTTAATTGTTATCGATTCTTTGCTTTCCAATTACTACAAGTGTTTTAAATTGTTCCATTGCTTTTCGAAATTCATGAATGGATCGCTTTCTTCTTTTACA
Source organism: Bacillota bacterium (assembly GCA_030705745.1). Lineage (GTDB taxonomy): Bacteria > Bacillota > Bacilli > Bacillales > Cytobacillaceae > Neobacillus_A. The sequence continues at coordinate 9,848 of JAUZPT010000021.1, forward strand.
ATGGTTTTGTTTTTGTTCCATTTTTTATACACGAGATACAGAACGTACGCCGCAACAACTCCGATAAGGGCTGGTACGTTGTGAATCGTTGCTAATAAAACGATGACCCCGATAATCCCCAATCCAATTTTCGCTTTGGTTGTTTCCGCCTTTAAAAATTTCTTGAAAATGAAGTACAAAAGCAAAGTGCTGACCGCTAAACCGACCATTGGCCCGATTGTTGATAAAAGCACCATTGCGGCAATTCCTCCTGCTACAAGTAAACCGATTTTTTTCATTTTTATTTGCTCCTTTCGCTTTCTTGATATCATCTTACCTTGATTCAAAGCTTTTCATAACGAACCGTAGCCAGATTTTCATATACGACCTGAGACGTAGAAAGGGTCAGCCCCTCATATAGAGGAACTGACCCTTTCGTAATCCTTCTGGTTATTTGGAGATAAACATTTGGCACCAATAGTATCTTTGCGAGCCACCTTTTGAAAATCCCACGCCGATTCTCGTAAAACTCCTGCTTAAAATATTTGCCCTATGTCCTGGGCTGTTCATCCAAGCTGTCACAACCTCTTGTGGGGTCAACTGCCCTGCAGCAATATTTTCACCATCAGAGTGATAAGAAATACCAAAATTTTTCATCATTGTGAATGGATCGCCGTAGGTTGGGCTGGTATGAGAGAAGTAGTTTTTATCTCTCATATCGTTTGCCTTATAGCGAGCAACGCGGGATAATTCCCAATCCGCAGTCAGTGGGGGGAGACTGTTTTTCGCTCGCTCCTGATTGGTCAATTGGATGACCTGTTGTTCAATGCTCTTAGTGGCATTAAAATTAGGGATATTAACCTTTTCACCTGGATAAATCAAATTAGGGTTTTTAAATTGCGGGTTAGCAGCAATGATTTCTGAAATGCCTACTTGATACCTGACAGCGATTTTCCAAAGCGAGTCACCTGGCTGTACCGTATACACTGTCTGCGCAAAAGAGACCGCCGGCATACAAAATAGGGAAAGCAAAAACATGAAACAGATCAAGTACGATTTTTTCATCACTTCACTTCTCCTCCTTCGCATATAGCATTTTGTATAAAGGAAACAAATATACCCAAATGACCGTTATTTTCAATGAAAAATGTTGAATATCCGAAAAAGCAGATTACATTATGTGCCTTTGTGGAAACAGGTAAGAAGAATATTTTTTATTGCGGTGCTGAAACTAAAAAGGTGAGTTTGGAGGAAAAGGAATTGGAGCATTTATCATGGATCACATATGTAATGCTAATATTGGCAAGCTACCGTTTAACCCATTTAATCGTTTTTGATAAAATTACAGAATTTATCCGCAGGCCGTTTGTAAAAAAGGTCGAAGTCAAAACAGAAACAGGAACGAAATCGAAGGAAGTGCCCACCTCCTTGTTCGGCTATCTTCTGAAATGTTATTGGTGCGCGGGAATTTGGAGCGCCATTTTTCTTGGAGGTTTATACCTCCTGTTTCCGAAAATATCCTTTGTACTCATCCTTATCCTTTCAATTGCAGGGGGACAGTCAATCCTTGAAACTTTCGTCGGCGTTAATATTAAAAAAGTTGAATATTACGCGAAAAATGGACAAGGTGATAAAGAATAAAAACGAGAGAACCCAAGCGTTACCGGGTTCTCTCGTTTTTGATAGTCATATTCCCATTACCTATCGATTTTCAGTCTTGATCAAATCCCATGGGCTGATGATGCCGATGGGCATTTCCTTTTCAGAACCACTTTCGGTGATGATGACGGCCTCGAGCTTGTCTCTTTTTTGCACGCGTTCTTCGAACAAGTCCTCCAATTCGAAAATATTCATTTTTTTTGAAACGAACTTAACCGTATTTGTATTTTCAAACGGTTTAATATCACAAAGCTTTTGGCCGGTTAGATCAATCGTATTTCCCTTTAACCGCCCTGCAAAATAACTTCTCATTCCACCCTCTGTCAGAAGGAAGGAAAATCGATTTTCATTATAAATAGGGAACTGCGTAAACGAATAATTTTCCATATCCACTAAAATATCTTTAATTTCATCTTGTGATTCATACGTTTTTACTTTATCTGATGCGATTGTCAAAATAGACGGTGGTGTTTTTAAGAAAGCAACAATGCTTTCGATTTGTTCAACGACCTCCAAATGCGGTTCAGCAATGTAAAAATCACGTCGGCTTTTTTCATGGATTAAAGCGTTTCGCAGACGTGCATAGCTTTTTAAATCATCGAAATAGCGGCGGATGGAGGCGTGTTCATTTCTCGCTTGATGCAACAGCTCTATAAAATGGTCATTGTCATGAAATTTAACCAAATTTCTTAGTTCATCATGAATTTGGTTGAACGCTACTTCAAATCGTTCCGACTTTTCTCTTTGTCTGTCTATTTTTTCGGACCCGTGCATCTCTTGAACCATTTCACTACAACTCCCTTTACATTCCGTTATCAAGATTCGTTTATTTTCCCCTTTTTCCTTTAATAAATCATGCCCCAATGTTCCACCAGCTAATAATTTTCAGAATGAATTCACGGCCAAAAGCAGGCCTTCCTGCGCTCCGGCGACGACTTCTGGATGCTGTTGATCCGCACCATACAATAATAAAAACAATAATGTATAAATGGCTTTAAACCTTGCCAATTGCTCGGTTTCCTCATCGATTTGTCCATATATCCCAAAAAAGATTTTTCTTGCTTCCACCGGAAAGAAACTGTAAACAAACGAAAGGTCGACGGCAGGATGGCCAATATGCGTATCGCCCCAATCAATGACTCCACAAATTTTCTCTTGAGGATCGATCACAATATTTCTAAAATGTAAATCTCCATGTACTAGCTTTTGGACAGGACTAACTTCGATATGCTGAATGGTTTTCGCATACAAAGCAAATTCATCAGCAGAGGGCAACAACTTCAGCACTTTCGCTTTTTCAATATTTTCAACAAGACGCATTTTTCTTTTTTCTATATTCAGTCTGTGAAGGCGATCAGGCGGCACAAGGCAAGTTCTAGCTGATGAAACTGGATAAGTGTGCAGTACTTTCAAAAATCCAGCCATTTCTACAGCTGATTTTATTCGCTGTTCATGCGTTAACGTTCCAGGAATGCAGCCCTTAACAATCCTATACCCAAGAAAGGGCCAAGGATATCCATTTCCCGGCTCCCCCCGAAAAATGGGCTCTGGAATTTCCAAAGGAAGACGTGGGTACAACTGAGGCAAAAGCCTATTTTCAGTTTCAAGCAATTCAACAGCAACTTTCCTTCGTGGAAAACGAAAAACATATTCGTTATTTACCATAAAAACAGTATTGTCGAAACCTTTTCCCAATACTTTGATTTGTGAAAGTGAAATTTCCGAGAATTGCGCTGAAATCAGTTTTTCTGCTTCTTGTTCCTCCAAAGTGTATTCAGGTGACCATGGATCTGTCATTCCATTCCCTCCAATTGTGTTAACAATGTTAAAAGAACCCTGCAGACGCGCAGAGTTCTTTTGCTTTTATGACAAAGATTGTTGTATGGCTTTTTCAAATTGCGCAATGATGTCATCTGCATGCTCAATTCCTACCGAAACCCGGACAACTCCCTTAGTAATTCCCAATGCCTCGCATGCCTCCGCGGGCAACGCACGGTGCGAGGTTGTCAGAGGATGGGAAACGGTTGTCTCTACACCTGCCAAGGTTGGCGCGATTTTAATCCAGCCAAGTGAGCGGAAAAACTGATTGATGTCAGCTGCTTTCGACAATTCCACCGTTACCATAGCCCCATAACCGGATTGGTCTTCATCAAACGGATAAAATACTTTCTCAATATGTTCATTTTCCTTCAATGCTACCGCCAGTTTTCGGGAGTTTTCCGTTTGGGCTTTCATTCGTAAAGCAAGAGTCTTAATTCCGCGGCATGTCAGCCAGGCCTCAAACGGACTTACGTTTGCTCCAAGATTTACAATTTTCGATCGTGCCCTTCCAATCAGTTCTTCCGTTCCAACAATGACGCCCGAAGTTACATCACTGTGTCCACCGAAGTATTTTGTCGCACTATGTACAACGAGATCCACACCGGCTGCATACGGACGGCAATGGTACGGGGTCGCAAAGGTGTTGTCAACCAATGTTAATAGAGAATGTTTTTTAGCCAACTTTACAACGGCTTCAATATTTTCAACTCTCAACAGTGGATTGGTAATCGACTCAGTAAACAAAAGCTTTGTTCGATCGGTAATTGCTTTTTCGACATTATCAAGATTAGAAAAAGAAACAAAGCTTGTTTCAATGCCAAAATCCATTAACTCTTCTTTTAGCATATGGAAGCTTCCGCCGTATAAATCGTCTGCTGCAATAATATGGTCTCCGCTTTTCACTACCGCAAGGACACCCGCAAGAATGGCTGATAAACCCGAGGATGCGGCTACACCATCAGGTGCACCTTCAAGACGGGCTGCTGCCTCGCCAAGCTCATCTGTATTAGGATTCCCGACGCGCGAATACAAGTATTGTCCATTTCCTTGATAAAAGCCCTCCAATTCATCCAAATCTTTAAACGTGAACGCTGACGTTTGATATATCGGTGTCACCTTGCTTGCAATACTTCGCTGTTCTTTTTTTTCTCCATGTAGAACCTCAGTCTCAAAACGTTTCTCCATTGTCCCCATCCTTTTTGGAAGGAGTATAGCAATTTCATAATCTTTCGTCAATCATGTAGTAGTTATTGATTTGTGACTACATGGGAATAGTAAAAAAATACGCTCAAAATATGCGTTTTTTTATCAGGTAAACTTTAAAACTAAAAGGAGGATTTCACTTGAGTAACATGGAGAAGATTTCTCAATTTCCTTTGGCATTTTGGCGTGAGACTAAATTGCCAGCCTTCGATAAACTTAACGAAGATATAACGGTGGATGTAGCCATTGTAGGCGGTGGAATTACAGGAATAACGGCTGCCTATCTTCTTTCCAAGGAAGGCCTAAAGGTGGCTGTCCTCGAGGCAGGTTCAATACTGAATGGAACAACAGGCCATACAACCGCAAAAATTACTGCGCAGCACGGATTAATTTATGATGAACTAATCCACCACATCGGAGAAGAGAAGGCTAAATTATACTATAAGTCACATGCGGAGGGGCTTGAATTCATCCGGAGCCTCGTTTTGGAACAAGGAATAGAGTGCGATTTTAGCAATGAAGATGCCTTTATCTACGCCTCGACAGACGAATATGCGGAAAAAATCGAGCAGGAATGGAAAGCATATCAAACGCTCGGTATTGAAGGCAGCCTTTGCGAGAGCATCCCATTTCCTATTGATATAAAAAATGCTTTACGCATGAATCATCAGGCTCAATTTCACCCTCTTAAATATTTGGCAGGATTGCTCGATAGTGCATTGCATTCTGGATGCGCTGTGTATGAAAATACCACTGCGATGGATGTTGAAGACGCAGATTCCGACGAACCGAAAGTGGTGACGAGAGATGGCCATAGCATTTCCTGCCGCCACGTCATTTCCGCCTCCCACTTTCCTTTTTATGATGGTATGGGCTTTTATTTTGCGAGAATGCATCAGGAACGGTCGTATGTGATTGGAGTCAAAACGGAAAAAGAATTTCCAGGCGGCATGTATATTAGTGTAGATGATCCAACCCGCTCCATTCGTTCTACTCCTGTTGAAGGAGGTAATCTGGTCATAATCGGAGGGGAAAATCACAAAACAGGACAAGGACCTGATACATTTGTTCACTATGAAGCACTGCAGGACTTTGCATATCATGTTTTAGGGACATCGGAAATATCCTACCGCTGGTCAGCACAGGATTTGATTACTCTAGATAAAATTCCTTATATTGGACCAGTAACAAAAAAGAAAGAAAACATTCTCATCGCCACCGGCTATAAAAAATGGGGTATGACAGGCGGAACGTTAGCAGCACGCTTGCTTTGCGACTATGTTTTAAAACAGGAAAATCCTTATAAAGAAATCTACACACCCTCTCGCTTTGACGCAGACCCGAGTTTTAAAAATCTAGTCAGTACAAATGCCGACGTCGCAACACACCTTATTAAAGGAAAACTCGAATTTGTACCTAAGGATCCGGATGATGTTCAAAATGGTCAGGGCTGTGTGGTGATGTACAACGGTAAAAGAAGCGGCGCCTACAGGGATGACTCTGGACATCTGTTCATGGTTGATACCACCTGTACTCATCTAGGGTGTGAATGCGAATGGAACCATGCTGAAAAAACATGGGATTGCCCATGCCACGGCTCCCGTTTTTCCTACAAAGGTGACGTCGTCGACGGCCCTGCACTGGATCCTTTGAAAGTGTTGGGTGAGGAATAAATAGAAGCCCCCTGGATCAAAATGGGAAGGGGCACTTTCACTTCAACCCAAAAACCCCTCCATCAAACGGAAGGGGTTTTGGGCTGAATGTTAGATTGCCAATCAATTTTACTATCCACTTAGGAAATTAGTTATCCTTCGGACGATTTCTTTTCAAATCTTCCCCAGTCGAAAACTCAACCAGCTCCGAGCTCGTTTTGCCTTTTTTTGCATTATTATTGCTTTGGGCGTTTTTGTTTCCTAATTTCGTTTTTCCCAACACTACCATCTCCTTTTTCGTTATCAATGGTAGTATGATGAAAATCCAGCCTCATTATTCCGCTTCAAGAATAGGCTTTTTGCGCATTTTCGTCCTTTTTTCAAATACATGAGCGACTTTAATTAAGACCGGTTCGCTAAAAGCGCTTCCTGAAAACGTGACTCCAACAGGTTCTCCCTCCGTTGTATACCCAGCTGGCACCGCAATCGTCGGATAGCCTGCCTTGGCACTTATATGGGACGCTTCGTCACTTGGAAACACAATCGCGTCCAATTGATGCTCTTTTAAAGTAAAATCAATTCCTTGCTCCGTTGAATGATATAAATCAAATTCCAAAGCGCTGATATACGCTTCTTCAGTAAGGGAACCGCTCATTTTTTCCGATTCCTGCATGACCGCCTGACCATATTTCAGCATCTTCTCTTCATTATTTTTGTTAAAATCAATGACATCTCTTAAGGTACGAACTGGGATTGAAGGATGGAGTGTGTGCAAGTATGCATTTAGTGCCGGTTTAAATTCATACGTCAACACATCATAATTCCATTTGGCCTTTGCAGATGGAATCACAATATCTTCTACAATGGCTGCACCTGACCCCTTTAAGACATCAACCGCTTTCTCAAAAATCTCCTTCTTTTCTTCCTTCAATTCATCAACAAACCCTTCTCGCGCAATTCCAATTCGAAGGCCTTTCAAATCATTTCCTTTCAAATTCAATATTAAATCCTTCCAATCGAGCGGATTCGTTTTCGTTATCGTATCGTTTTCATCAACTCCCATTAAAGCAGTCAGCAGAATCGCCGCATCCTCCACGGTTCTTGCCATCGGCCCCGCAGTATCACGAGAATGCGCGATGGGGATGATGCCACTTCTGCTTATTA
>JAUZPT010000210.1 GCA_030705745.1 Bacillota bacterium
ATCAGGACTGGCCCGAGCAACCCCAATCCCGAACTAATTATGACCATGGCCATCACGAGGATGAGCATGCCTTTTTTCTCCGATAAATAGCCCCACAAACGTCGAATTGTATTCTGCCAATTTTTCGCTTTCACTTTCTTTTTCGTCGTTTGATTTGTTGCAACGTCTTTAAACTGTGGTCGCTTATATTGAAATGGCTTAGTTAATTCCTTGAGCATAGATTCGTTTCTCCTCTTCAAACTGAGTTTCGAAGATTTGCTTATATAAAGAAGAAGTGTTCAATAAATCTGCATGACTCCCTGATTCCTTCATAACACCGTCCTCTATGAGTAAAATCATATCCGCAGCCATGGCAGTGGTTATTTTCTGAGTGATGAGAAGTGTAGTGCACGTGTACATTTTCAACGCTTTCAGCAAGGCAGCCTCCGTCTTTAAATCAAGGGCGCTTGTACTATCATCCAAAAGAAGGATGCGAGGTTTTCTAATGAGCGCTCTTGCAATCGAAATTCGCTGCTTTTGCCCGCCTGATAAATTTACGCCACGCTGCCCAATCCTTGTTTCAAAACCGTTCGGCAATTGTTCGATCGTTTCAAGGATTTGAGCATTTCTGGCTGCCTCGATTATTTCTTCTTCTGGTGCCTCTTCTTTTCCCCAAAGAATATTCTCCTTAATGGATCCCGTAAAAAGAAGTGCTTCTTGAGGAACAAATCCGATACCTTTACGAAGATTTTCCAATTGGAATTCTTTGATCTCTTGACCATCAATTAATATCGTTCCTGCCGTTACATCGTACAAACGAGGTATAAGCTGGAATAACGATGTTTTCCCTGAACCTGTGGCACCTAGTACCGCAACAGTTGATCCAGATTCCGCAACAAAAGAGATATTCTCCAAAACCGGTGTATGTGTATCAGGATAATGAAACGATACATTTCTGAATTCGATATTTCCTTTTTTAATCGATTGAGAAGAATCGGCATTCACGTCATCAAGCAAATCAACTTCTGTATTCAGTACCTCGCCAATGCGCTGACCTGATGCACGGAACCGTGAAAAGACCATTATGATCATGGAAACAATCGATAAGGCCGCAGTAATTCGCGTTCCATAGTTGACAATGGCTACAATTTCTCCGACCTTCGTTTCGCCTGCCTTCACCTGAAAGCTGCCAAACCACAGTACCGCAAGGATGCCAATATTCATCACGATCATTAACATAGGTGTCGTAAATTCAATTAGTATTAAAGCGGCCATCGTTTTATCTTTTAATTTTCCATTGGCTATTGAAAATCGTTTTACCTCATGTTTTCCACGCAAATATGCTTTAATCAACCTCATACCAGTCAGATTTTCTCGGATCACACTATTTACCGAATCAAGATTTTCCTGGGTCGCGCGAAACAGTGCTCGTGCCTTATTCATCGCCCAAACGAGGAACACAACAAGAAAAGGAACGGCACCCGACAAAATAAGCCCGAGCTTCCAGTCGACCGTCAGAGCCATCACTAAACCACCGATAATTAAAAGAGGTGCCCGCAGCATAATACGCAGACTCATAAATACCGTATTTTGCACTTGTGTCACATCATTCGTCATTCGTGTGACAAGGGAAGAAGTTGAAAAACGATTGAAGTTCGCAAACGAAAACGATTGAATTTTTTCGAATAAAGCCTTTCGAACATCAAAACCAAAGCTTTGGCTCGCATGGGAAGCATAAAAAGAGTTGGTAATGCCGGAAAAAAAAGACACAATCGAAATAATGAGCATTATAATGCCCCATACTGCCACTTCGTGTAAATCTTTTTTTAACACTCCGTTATCAATAATCTTTGCCATCAATAATGGTTGAAAAAGTTCAACGACCAATTCCACCAACATTAGGAACAATGCGATGGCCATGGGAATGCGGTACGGCTTTAAAAAAGAAAAAACTTTCGACATTTGTTGTCACCCACCTGCTAGTCTTCATTCTTTTGCATAGTATTTGTTTCGGAAACCTAAATAGATTGTAATTCTAATCATATCTCTTTTTAGTGTTTTTTTAAAATATTTCTTTCTTATATTTCCAAAAAAAATACACATGATCCTATTGACAAAAAAAGTAATTAGTGATAAGATTATCTCTTACAGTAACTTGGAACATATAGTGAATAGATAAATGGCATTCTGCTTTTGTTTTTCAGAAATACTTATTCACACTGGATCGGCTTCGGAGTCGTAAGGATGTAAGAGAGGTAGGGCTTACGTCGTTTAGGTTAAAAACGATCAGGTGGAATTTTTACCGCGGCATAGATATATAAAGATAAAAATTCATATATTGCACTTGTTAGGTTACAAGTTACCATAATAAAGCGCTGACAGTTGCCAGCGCTGAGATACAACAAAAGCGGGCCATGCTGATGAGCCCGCTTTTTCTATGGAACAAATCTTTCACTACTAACCCAAGATTTGTCTTCTAGACGTCTTCTATGTCCATAAACATCAGAAAACCAACACTTTTCATTAACAGAGCTTTAACATAAAGAAAAGGCAGAAGCACGATAACCCGTGCCTCTGCCTTTTTATACTATCATTTTTAAACGGGCTTCCTAAACCTTACCTGTTACGAGGGTTTTGGGATAGGGTACCATTTGAAGCATCCAGCGGATCTGCTCCTAGGCCGGAGTCCAATCGCTTCTCCGTGAACGATCCACGCTCGTCGACCGGTGTTCCACCAAGAGTAGTATCCGTTCCTCCACGATATGAACCTCCAGTCGTGCTATCCAAACCGCCCATGTTCGTTACATCACCTGTTGCCGTGTTGTCATAAACATGTCGATCTAGTGAGTTTGTCGGATTATTCATGGAGTTCGAGCCGTACTTACCCTGACCATTAAGCGTCGTTCCATTTAAAGTGTCATCAGTCGTTGTGAATGAACGTCCCGTTGTTGTTCCTGTAACGGTATCCGTTCCATTCGTTACTGTACGGCGAGCAGTCGGGTCAACCAACACAAGGATTTTACCCGATTTCACATCGCTTTCATAACGGTTGGCTTCATCCTCTGGAATTCCCATTCCAATTAACGCTCCTGCAAGTCCACCTGCACTCGCACCCAATGCTGCTCCTGTAAGAGTCGCAGCAATCGGTCCTGCCGCAAGGATCGGCCCGATACCCGGAATCGCCAAGGCACCAATACCAGCTAGTAAGCCTGTCAAACCGCCAAGAACGCCGCCAGCAGTTGCTCCAGCTGCCATACCTTCTTCTGTCTTTGTACCTGTTTCTTCATGAATCATGTCAACATCTGCATTATCCTTAGCAATAACCGAGATATCATCACGGTCATACCCTTGTCGTTTTAAATCTTCAATCGCATTAACTGCATCATGTCCATTATTGTAAACTCCAACAATACGCTTATCCATTTTATCTTCCTCCTCTTAATAGGTAGCTTCACTCTATTGATACCCGATAATACAAGCCTTAATCCTTTTATTAAAAAACAAATAAAAAAAATCTTGACATTTCTTCTTACCAACATTCCGATTTGCTCCTTTTGGACGCGATGCTGAATAGGACATTTTTTAAGGAGAAGGTCTAACTAGAGATTATGAACTCAATTCGTTTTACTGTTTCATAAATGAAACCAAATTGGATTTAACTCTAATTTGGTTGGGAATAAAAAACGAATTCTACCTTTAGTAGAATTCGCTTTTTATTCTTCAACTGACCGAATAAGTACATCGTCTTTATTCGGATAAACTTTCTCAATATGCTGTTCTCCCCACATACAAAGTGAATCCAAAATCTGTTTAAGCGACCATCCATATTCGGTAAGTGAGTATTCTACCTTTGGCGGTACCTGGTTATATACCTCGCGAAGGATGACATCATCTTCTTCCAGTTCCCTTAATTGCTGCGTCAGCATTTTTTGGGTGATGCCGGGCATTAATTTTTTCAATTCACTCGTTCGTTTTTTACCTTTTATAAGATGACATAGTATAACCACTTTCCATTTCCCACCAATTACATCTAACGCTGCTTCAACCGGTATATTATATTTCTTCATTAATGAAAACCTCCTATTTCAATCTTTCCCCAAAAAGAATTTAAGAACAAAAGCCTAAGGTGTTACATCCCTAACGAACAATTCTACTTCATAATTACCCAAAATAGGGGCAAACTTTCTCATAGGGCTTATTATACCCCTGCAAAACAATGGGTTATATAAGGTACTTTTAAGTACCTATATAACTTCCAAGTGCCTACGGAACTTAGAAGTGCGTACTTCACTATTTATTTGATATGCTTCATACTTGCCTTCAGGTTAACATTTGGTGAATGGCGCCTTCACCTTCTCAGTCAAAGTTAAGCATTCATGATTATAGGAGGAATTTAAATTGACTTCACATATAGATTCGCAAGAGAAAAAAGGAGGAACACCCGCCCTATTAGCGCTAGCAATCAGTGCATTTGGCATCGGAACGACGGAATTCGTTCCAGTAGGCTTATTATCTACCATTTCAAAGGATTTGAATATTTCCATTACATTAGCAGGATTGTTGATTTCCGGGTACGCAATGGGCGTAGCCTTTGGAGCTCCCATTTTAACAGCTTTAACAAACAAAATGAGCCGAAAAACATTGTTGATGGCCTTAATGGTGATTTTTATTCTCGGGAACTCTGTCTCAGCTATTTCTTCAAGCTTCGGTTTATTATTAGTTGCCCGAATTATAACCGCCTTTTCCCACGGAGTATTTTTCTCGATTGGTTCAACCATTGCAGCTGATTTGGTGCCCGAGCATCGTCGTGCAAGTGCGATTGCTTTTATGTTCACGGGACTTACTGTTGCCACAGTCACTGGTGTCCCATTGGGAACATTCATTGGCCAGACGTTTGGCTGGAGAGCAACGTTTTGGGGAGTAGCTCTTCTAGGAGTCGTCGGAATCATCGCCAGTGCCATTCTAGTACCTAAAAACCTTAAGGATGCTACACCATCAAAATTCAGTGATCAGATAAAGATATTAAAAAATGGACCTTTATTATTAGCTTTTGCCATTACTGCTCTAGGATATGGGGGCACATTTGTTACATTCACTTATTTAACACCGATTCTTCAGGATATTACAGGATTTTCGCCAAAAGTAATCAGCATCATACTATTGGTGTATGGAATTGCTGTGGCCATAGGGAACACAGTTGGTGGAAAAGCAGCCAATAAAAATCCTTTAAAAGCATTATTCTGGATGTTTGTTGTCCAAGCCATAATTTTAGTTATTCTAACTTTTACAGCACCCTTTAAAATTGCGGGTGTCATTACGATTTTCTTATTGGGTTTATTAGCTTTCATGAACGTTCCAGGACTCCAGATATTAGTCGTAAAGCTTGCAGAACGTCATGTACCTGCTGCAGTTGACGTCGCCTCTGCACTAAATATAGCTGCATTTAATGTTGGAATTGCGGTTGGCGCCTTTGTTGGGGGACTTGTCGTTGACAATTTCGGATTAATTAACACTCCATGGATTGGCGGTATCATGGTGTTTGGAGCTGTTTTACTAACAGCTTGGAGTGCTTCAATCGAAAAAAGAACTACTGCCGAAATCAAATAAACAAAGAAAAAGAGCCTACTTTTGGGCTCTTTTTCTTTAAAATTAAAGTGTAATAAT